>USKR01000316.1 GCA_900555215.1 uncultured Ruminococcus sp. | reverse complement strand
TTTTCTCTCGGGCTGGGTCCGACTCTCTTCGGGAAAAAGATCGGGGAGACGTATTTCTGTGTTAAACTCCTTCCTTTTGGCGGGGCGTGCATGATGGGGGAGGATGACGCGGATGACATGTCTCCGGGAAGCTTTAACAGTAAATCTGTGTGGGCGAGAATGTCTGTAATTGCAGGCGGTCCGGTGTTCAATCTGATCCTGGCGTGGATTTTCTGTATGATCCTTATCGCAGCGGCAGGATACCGTCCGCCGGTAGTGGCAGAGGTGCTGGAGGGATCTTCCGCCCAGGAACAGGGAATGCAGGCAGGGGACGTGATCAAAGAGATCAATGGGCGCAATGTCCATATTTGGGATGATATGAACCTTTACACCCTGACTCATGCGGAAGACGCTCCTTTTGAGATCGTGTACGAAAGAGACGGAAAAGAATACACTGTCGAAGTGGAGCCGAGAGTGCTGGATGAAAGCGGATCAAAGCTTCTGGGGGTAGTCAGCGGAGAAATCGAGAAGCCGGGAATACTGGGAACCATGCAGTATGGTTTCTACCAGCTGGAATACTGGGTGCACTATACCGTGGACTGCCTGCGCATGATCGTGACGGGGCAGGCGGGGCTGAGAGATCTGTCCGGTCCCGTAGGTATCGTGAATGTGGTAAACGATGTGTATGAAACTGCGGCTCCGGCGGGAGTGGCCGCAATAGCCCTGAGTATGCTGAATTTCGGTACACTCCTGACCGCAAACCTGGGAATTATGAATCTTCTTCCGTTGCCGGCGCTGGACGGCGGACGGCTTGTGTTCCTGATCATTGAGGCAGTCCGCAGGAAGAGGGTGCCGCCGGAGAAGGAAGGCATGGTTCATTTTGCGGGATTCGCGGCGCTGATGATACTGATGGTTGTTGTGATGTATAATGATATTATGAAATTGTTCTGAGATTATATTAAGAAAGAATAATGGGATCTGTACATGCAGATCTCATTATTTTTATCTGCCAGAACTTTTGTTCTCCCTCTGATATAATTCTCTGCCTGTGAAAAGATACACGTCTTATAAAGCCTCATGAATGATGTGTGTATGTTCTAAAACTGATTTCCTTACTATATAATTAAAAAGATCATAGACAGATGCAGGAGAGATCAATGGCACATATAAGAGCAATGCAGGAAGCTGCCGAGAAAGGGAAACTTCAGATTAATGTGACATCCACCGCGGGCGGGCGTCCCATAGCGGATGCCCGGATATCCATATCTTATACCGGAGTTCCTGAGAGCACGCTGGAGAGGGTGGAGACGGATTCTTCAGGACAGACAGAGACTCTGGAGCTGGATGCCCCGCCCGAGGAGTGGAGCCTGGATCCAAACAATGAAAGACAGCCGTATTCAGAGTATACGCTGGACATCAGCGCTCCGGGGTTTGAGCCTGTGAGCATCGCCGGGGCAGAGATACTTGCCAATGTAAAGGCGATCCAGAACGTCAGGATGAGACCGAGCGATGTGGGCAGGGAAGAGGAAGAAGTATTCGTCATCCCTGCCCATACTTTGTACGGGGAGTATCCGCCTAAGATTGCGGAGGATGAGATCAAGCCTGTAAATGAGACAGGAGAGATTGTCTTAAGCAGGGTAGTCGTGCCGGAATATATCGTGGTGCACGACGGTTCGCCGAGGGATACAACGGCGACAAATTATTATGTGAAATATAAAGACTATATCAAGAATGTTGCGTCCAGCGAAATTTATGCGACATGGCCTGCGAATACTATACGAGCGAATGTGCTTGCCATCATGTCGTTTACTTTGAACCGGGTGTATACAGAGTGGTACCGGAATCGTGGATATGATTTTACGATCACTTCTTCGACAGCTTTCGACCATAAATGGATCCCGGAGCGTAATTATTATGATACAATATCTGTGATCGTGGATGAGCTTTTTGCAAATTATTTATCCAGGCCCAATGTGAGGCAGCCGATCCTGACCCAGTATTGTGACGGCAGAAGGGTGACCTGCCCGAACTGGATGACACAGTGGGGGTCAAAAGAACTGGGAGACCAGGGATATTCGCCTATTGAGATCCTCCGGTATTTCTACGGGGATGATATGTACATTAATACGGCGGAAGAAATCTCAGGCATACCGTCGTCCTGGCCGGGGTATACTCTGGAGGAGGGCTCCAGCGGGGAGAAGGTACGGCAGATGCAGGAGCAGCTCAATGTGATTGCGGAGGCGTATCCCGCCCTTCCGAAAATTACTGCGGACGGGATTTACGGACCTGCAACAGAGCGGGCGGTGAGAGACTTCCAGTCTGTTTTCGGTCTTCCGGTAACAGGAAAAGTGGATTATCCTACATGGTATAAGATTTCCGAGATCTATGTCGGAGTGTCCAGGATCGCGGAGCTTACCTGAGAACGGATCGGATATAGGAGGAACAGCCCTTTGAGACTGGCAGAGAGAGGAGAGACATGGCTGACAGAAGAAGGAGACATAGAAGGAGACGGACAGGGGCTGCAGGATGCCTCTGTGTTCT
>USKR01000315.1 GCA_900555215.1 uncultured Ruminococcus sp. | reverse complement strand
AATTATCCGCAATCGTCTTATTTTGCATCGAAAGCTGCGTATTCTTAGAAGAACCCTGCGTTCTTCCGGTTGTTCTTGTACTTGTATCTGTTACAGTTTCAGACTGACTGTTTGTTTCACTGTGGCTTTCTGACTTACTTTCCGATTTTGTTTCTGATGTCCCGGTTGTTGTTGATTCTGTTTCCGTTTTGGGATTGTATGCATCTAGCCCGATCTGTCCCGCCATAATCGCGCCCGCTGCCACCAGGCTGGCTCCACCTGTCAACGGAGCTGTCAAAACACTTGCAACTCCCAGCACAGCGCGTAACACCGATTTTTTAAGGGCTCCTTCCTTACTTACCTGCTCTGACCCCTTAGTATTCGAAGACGAATTTGTTGTAGAGGATGACGTTCCTTTCTGGCTCCCACTTGTTTCGGAATGAGTTTTTCCAATCGATGTGCCCTGTGATAACGCCTCTGATATAGACAGGGCCATATTCGTTCCGTATGACAGCTGTATATTTGCAAACGGCGACATCTGAGTATAGATCAGTTCATATGCGTGCCGTACCTCTGCGAGTTGTCCCGGAGAAACGTTTCTGGCAAGGACTACTGCTGTATATTTTTGACCCTGCATGGCCAAGGCAAATTTTTCAAGTCCCTGGAGAAACACTTCATTATTATTAAAATCTTCATCTTTATTTCCAGCCACACAGGACACTGAAGCAATGTTTTTCCCTGAAATCCCATTCAGGAACTCCTCTGCTTCCGGATCAAGAAGATCCGCTGTCTTTACTCCCGGGAATTGTCCAGAGAGTGCATTTTTCAACGTATCTTTCAGTGATTTTGTCGTGCGCAGATTATCCAGGGATCGTACTCCCATGTAAAATTCTGTCTTCTTGCCATCGCTGTCAGCAATAATAAACACTCCACAGTTCAGGTTCTGCACTGAACTGAAAACCGAAGCAAATTTATATGTGGAATATTCATTTTTCTGGTAAACCATTTCTGTTATCCTGAAAAGACGTATATCTCTGATTTTTTTCAGACTATCGTCAAGCGGAACTATCTCAAGATCTGTAAGATCATACAGATATTTTTTCAGTACTATGTCATCGATAAGGAGTCCCGCCTCATCAAACCCTCTTTTGAGTTCCGAATAAGATATGTCCGGTACGGATCTTTCCGGAATCACCTCAGGATGCATTTTCCCACCTGACACTGCGGAATTATCATCCGGCATGATTTCATGGGTATTTCCTATCACAACCGTATCACTCATCTTTCCTATCCCCTCCTGTCATAGTAACTGCAATCCCTATTCCTGCCGCCGCGCCGACTGCTGCGCCGGCAGCAACTCCTCCGATAATAACCTTTCCGGCCACAGCCATGCCCACAACTGCACCCGCTGTACCGCCGATCACCGCCCCCGTCAAAGCGCCTGCCACATATTCAGAACGCAGGTAAGTTCCCTCTCTCTGATCCCTCTTTTTTCGTTCCTGGTAACTCTCTTCTTTAACAGGGGACCGTTTTTCAACCGCAGCTCTTCGATTTAAATTCAAATTCTCTCTTCTCGTATTTTCAGTACTTTCCACTGTTTTTCCAGATGCAGGCTGAAGATGCCTTACCACTTTCTTCAGATGCCCGACTCTCTCACGTGAAAAATTCGATATCACCTGCACCATGAGTTTATTCATGTACATTTCATCCCATTTATCACTGTCTGCTTCCAGGTCTCGTCCATCGTGCGGTTCGTAAAGATCCAGCATTCCCTTTGCCGCCTTTTCCATCTCGTCAAACTGCCCAAATGATGGGTCTACAAGCAGACTGTCCTTCATCATGATCCGGACGAGACGGACATTTCCATTCTCTACTGCCTCGTAAAAAGATTTTGTGAGTGCCATAATTCAACGCCTCCCTTTTCTATTAAATCGCCAGTATCGCTTCAACCTTATCCTTGATTTCTTCAAGCCAATTCAACTTTTCTTCACACTCTATAATACGTTTCTCCGCATTTTCTTTATCCGTTGCATAATTTTTCAATTCCTGAAGCTTTGACCTGAGCACTTCATCCAGCCTGTCAAATTCCTTTCCGAATGTATCCGCAATTTCCTTTGACTGTTTAGAAACATATTTCTTCACATCATCACTACTGTTCCAGAGACTGTCCTGTATTGGGGCGAAAAACGCCTGTACCATTTCCTGTACCTTTACATATTTTACATCTTTATACTTTTTACGCCAATATCCACTCTCCTGAAACCATGTCCACGGTTTATACCATTTTTTCTCTGTATTTTTGATCCACTCCTCACCGTCCTCTACTTTTTTAGTAGCAACAAATCTGCTGACTATAATATCCTGACTTGCTGTGGTACTGCCTTCCATCAGCTTCAGCGGCTCAATCTTGATTCCTGCCATAAGAGCCGGATCGATCTCATCTGTAAGGGACTCCAGCTTTCTTCTGTATTCATTCAAAAGGGCTGTGCTTGTTTTGATCAAATGCTCTCTGACCAAATCCCCCATCTCACTCCTGAAATCCG
>USKR01000314.1 GCA_900555215.1 uncultured Ruminococcus sp. | reverse complement strand
CCAATGCCGCAGTAGCATGCACCCTCGATGCGGAGATAACCGGCCCCAATGCGGATGATCTCCGTTTCTTCCGGCGCGATAAAGATACCCATAAGTTGACGCGCCAGCAGGAATACCGCCGCAGACGCCGCCAGGCAGAACGCCAGCACAACGATCACCGCGCTTTTCGAGCCCTTCCTGATCCTGTCTTTTTTCCCTGCGCCGTAATTCTGAGAGATAAAGATGGAGTAAGCGTTTCCGAATTCCTGAGCCGGCATATACGCCAGCGTATCGATCTTCACGCCTGCCGCAAACGCAGCCATGACCGCAGTCCCGAAGCTGTTCACAAGTCCCTGCACCATAAGTATCCCGAAATTCATGACCGACTGCTGGATTCCGGTCGCCGCGGAATAAGAAAAGATCTCTCCGAGTATCCCGCCGTTTACTCTCAGTTCTTCCCGCTTCAGGCGAAGCACGGTCTCTTTGGCAAAGCTGTATACCGCAATCCCGATTCCCGATATAATCTGGGAGAGCACAGTGGCGATCGCCGCGCCTTCCACATTCCAGTCAAAGACAGCCACGAACACATAATCCAGCCCGATATTAAGAACAGTGCTGACACCGAGGAACACCAGCGGAGTCACAGAATTCCCCACTGAGCGCAGAAGAAATGCGAAATAATTATAAAGGAAAATAAACGGCAGTCCGAAGAGGATGATCCACATATAGTCATACATCATGCCATAAACATCCGCAGGGATCTGCATCAGCCTGAGGATGGGATGCAGGAACGCAAAGGACACAGCTGTCAAAAGCGCAGTAATGCCCAGGATCAGAGCAAAAGATGACACCATGTATTCCTTCATCTTCCGGACGTCCCTGCGTCCATAGCAGATAGAAAAAAGCGCGCCGCCTCCCATGCACATGCCTGTGATGATAGACGTCAGAAAGGTCATAAGCGTATAAGCGCTCCCCACTGCCGCGAGAGCTCCCGAACCGACAAATTTCCCTACGATCCATGTATCCGCCAGATTATAGCACTGCTGGAGCACATTTCCCAGTATCATGGGCACAGCGAAAAGGAGCATGGTAGATGTCACGCTCCCGGTCGTCAGATCACGCTTTTCCTGCCGTACTGATGCTCTGCTCCGCGCCGACTGTTCCTGTACCGCCTTTTCTTCCGGCGTATTCTGCTCTTCCATCTGCCCCGCTCCTCTTTCTATCCGTTTTCACTCTATTTTCTTTTCACAGCCTTTGTTCTACATGCTCACGCTGTCGATCTTCTTCAGTTCCTCTTCCGTAAACTGCGTATTTTCAACAGCCTTGATATTATCCAGCACCTGCTCCGGCTTCGACACTCCTATCAGCACGCTTGTCACTGCTCCGTCTTTTAACACCCAGCTCAGAGCCATCTCCGCAAGGGTCTGTCCCCTTCCCGCAGCGATCCCGTTAAGATTCCGTATCTGCTGCAGACGCTCTTCTGACAGTGCCTCTGCGCGCAGAAACCGTCCGTCTGTTCGTATCCTGCTGTCAGCCGGGATCCCGTTCAGGTAACGGTTTGTCAGAAGCCCCTGCGCCAGCGGACTGAACGCAATGATCCCTTTCCCTTCCTTTTCCGCTGTATCCTTCAGCCCATTGTTCTCGATCGTACGGTCAAAGATAGAATATCGGTTCTGGTTGATAATGAACGGACAGTGAAGGTCATCCAGTATAGCCGCCGCTTTTTTCATCGTCTCTCCGTCATAATTGGACAGTCCCGCATACAGTGCCTTACCCGATGCCACTGCCTGCGCCAGGGCGCCCATGGTCTCCTCCAGAGGCGTCTCCGGATCCATCCTGTGATGGTAGAAAATGTCCACATACTCCAGCCCCATCCTCTTCAGGCTCTGGTCCAGGCTGGCAAGGAGATACTTTCTGCTTCCCCAGTCCCCGTAAGGGCCGTCCCACATCTCATACCCTGCCTTTGTACTGATGATAAGCTCATCTCTGTACTGTCCCAGATCTTCTTTCAGGATCCTGCCGAAATTCTTTTCCGCGCTCCCCGGTGCCGGACCGTAATTATTTGCAAGGTCAAAATGCGTGATCCCATTGTCAAATGCAGTAAAACAGATCTGCCGCATGTTCTCATATACCCCGGTGTCACCGAAATTATGCCACAGCCCGAGGGACACAGCGGGCAGCTTCAGTCCGCTTCTCCCGCATCTGGTATAAGCCATTCTTTCATACCGTTTTTCTGCTGCTCTGTACATAAAATAAATTCTCCTTCCACATAATTTTCATCCATTTAGGGAGCACTGACGCGCCGCAGTACTTTTAATGCAGCAACGTTTCTCCTGCTCCTGACAGGTCCTGTGCTTTATATTCCCTGTACTTCAAAAATTTCAAGAAATCCCAATGCTTCTTCCATTGTATTTTTCCAGCCGGCCCTCTTCAGATCGACCTGCCAGCCGGCTGCCGTCCATTCCACTTGTATCCCTTCCGCTTCCATAAGGGAGCGCTGCATATCTTCCGTCTCAAATGCCGCTGCCCCGCTCAGGATCCCCCGGG
>USKR01000313.1 GCA_900555215.1 uncultured Ruminococcus sp. | reverse complement strand
GCTCCCAGCGGATCCTTATATCCGCGTATCTGCGTCTCCAGATCCTCTTCCATGGAAAGCAGGAAATCATTAAACGCCTTTTTCGTATGTTCCATGCTTTCCGCCTTTCCCCAATATTTTTCATAGATGGCAGACAAAGGCTTTACCAGCGCGGGCGCGGAAAGTTCCCGGTCACACGAGGACAAAAAGTCCAATACCTCCCTCATAAACCTCATTTTCTTCTCTTCATCCTGAAAATCGTGTATCTGAGCCTCCTGCATCTGGATCAGGCAGGTCAGGCAGAATGAATTGATCCTCATTGTTTATCCCTCCATGCACCGTACAGTTCTAAAATTTCTTCCATGTATCCCTCACAAAGAGGAGCAGCAGCGGGAAGATCTCCAGGCGTCCCGCCAGCATATCAAAGATCAGGACCAGCTTCGCCCCGTTGGAAAACAGGCCGAAATTTCCCATTGGACCCACCAGTTCCAGACCGGGACCGATATTATTCAGCGCGGATGCCACTGCCGTAAAATTCGTGATCAGGTCATTCCCGTCAAAGGCCACCAGAAGGACAGAAAATGAGAAGATCAGCACATACGCGATCAAAAATACATTTGTAGCGCGCACCGTTTCGTGCTCAAGGGCATGCCCGTCCATTTTCAGCTTCTTCAGGCTCCTGGGATGGAGAAGGGTATGCAGTTCCTTTTTTATCGTCTTCACAAGGATCACAAGGCGCGACACCTTGATCCCTCCTCCGGTGCTCCCGGCGCATGCCCCTACGAACATCAAGAGGACCAGTATCGTCCTCGGCACTTCCGGCCACAGGTTAAAATCCGTGCTCGCATAACCGGTGGTGGTTATGATCGAACCAACCTGGAATGCGGCATGACGCGTCGCTTCACCGACCGACCCGTACATTTCCCGGATGGACAAAGTGATCACAACGATCGATGCCAGTATGATCAAAAGATAGCACCGCACCTCTTCCATAGAAAAGGCCTGCTTAAACTTCCGCCTCAGCAGGAGAAAATAAGCACTGAAATTTACTCCGAACAGAATCATAAATACTGTGACCACAACCTGCAGATACGGAGAATATCCCGCAATACTGTCATTCTTGATTCCAAACCCTCCGGTTCCAGCCGTTCCAAACGTGATCGTCAGAGCATCAAACACAGGCATCTTTCCTATCAGAAGCAGAACGATCTCCAGCACAGTCATTGCCACGTAAATTATATAAAGTATCTTTGCCGTGGACTGGACCGTGGGCACCAGTTTGCTCACAGAGGGACCCGGACTTTCTGCCTTCATAAGATTGATATGGGAGCCCCCGCCTGTCATATGCAGCAAAGACAGAAGGAATACGAGCACTCCCATCCCTCCGATCCAGTGGGTGAAACTCCTCCAGAAGAGAACTGACCGCGACACTGCTTCCACATCTGACAGTATACTTGATCCTGTGGTCGTAAATCCCGAGACAGTCTCAAACAGGGCATCAACCGGGTTCGTAACTGTACCTGTGATGAAAAACGGAAGACTCCCCATTATACTCATAATGATCCAGCTCAGGGCAACAGTTACAAATCCTTCCTTTACATAAAAAACTCTGTTCTCCGGCTTTTTACTCAAGAGCAGAAACCCGATCAGGAGACAGAGGGCTGCGGTGATAACAAAAGACCATCCTTCTCCCTCCCGGCAGATCACTGCCACAATAGTTGGAAGCGCCATAAGCGCAGCCTCAAAAACAAGAACATAACCAATAATGTGTTTTACAATCGAAAAATTCATCTCGTCCCCCGCACCTCTATCTTACCTTAAGGATATCAGTAAGGTCTTTAAGCCCTCTCACAGTAGTAACGACAATAACCGAATCTCCAGGCTGTATGACATCCTGTCCTCTTGGGATATGGACCACTCCGCCCCGGTAGATACATGCGATCAGAAGATTGTCCTTCAGCTTGAGTTCAGACAATGGGATTCCCGTTACAGCAGAACGGTCTCTTACGGCAAATTCCAGAGCTTCCGCCTGTCCGTCCAAAATATGGTACAGAGTCTCCACATTACTTCCGATAGAATTGCTCATTGCCCTGACATACTGAAGTATATAATCTGCAGTCAGGTATTTAGGATGGATCACGCTGCCGAGATCAAGACCGTCTACAATATCATCAAATGCAAGCCTGTTCACCTTTGTGACAAGCTTCGCACAGGAAACTTTTTTTGCAAAAAGGCTCAGCAGGATATTTTCCTCATCCAGATTTGTCAGGGTGACAAACGCCTCTGCATTTGGAAGACCTTCTTCCATAAGTAATTTTTTATCGGTTCCGTCTCCGTTTATCACAGTAACAGCCGGGAGCAGTTCGCTCAGTTCCTCGCACCTGGCCCGGTCCGCCTCGATCAGGCTCACCCGTATCCTCATATCTGAAAGGGCTGTGGCAAGGTAATACCCAAGCGTGCCTCCTCCTACGATCAGCGCATTCTTTACCTGATGGGTCTGAACTCCGATCTTTTTAAAGAACAGATTTGAATTCTTTGGTGCAGCGATG
>USKR01000312.1 GCA_900555215.1 uncultured Ruminococcus sp. | reverse complement strand
GTGTCTGGGCGCAGGATGAGTTTTATGAAAAACTGATCTCGTTTGCAAAAAAGAATGACATTATTATTGTCCATGACAATGCTTATTCAGACATTACTTTTACTGAAAAGCCGGGCCGGTCTTTCCTTTCATTTGAAGGGGCGAAGGATGTGGGAGTGGAGTTCTATTCCCTTTCCAAGTCCTATAATCTGACAGGGGCAAGAATATCCTTTGTAGTGGGAAATAAAGACATCATCAGCCGGTTCCGTCTGCTGCGCTCCCAGATTGACTATGGGATATTTTATCCAGTGCAGTATGCGGCGATCGCGGCTCTGACAGGTCCGGATGATTTTATTGAGGAGCAGAGAGGACAATATGCGGCGCGCAATAAAGCTTTATGCGGCGGACTTCGGAAGATTGGCTGGAACGTGCCGGACAGCCAGGGAACTATGTTCGTGTGGGCAAAGATTCCGTCCCGATATGAGTCGTCGGCAGATTTCTGTATGGAACTGATGGAGAAGACAGGGGTGATCGTGACACCGGGCAGCGCTTTCGGCAAAGGCAGCGAAGGATATGTGCGGATGGCTCTTGTAGCAGATGAGGAGACGATCGGCGAGGTGGTCCGTGTAATAGATCAGTCCGGAATATTCAGAGGAGAAGAATAATGAAGAGAATAGCCAAATTTGAAAAAGTGAGTATAGAGCAGTTCGGAGAGGGATGGACAGATGCCTTCGGGGAGGTTGACGAGACTGAACTGCGGGAAATCTACGAGGCTGTCAGGCTGCCGAAGCGTGCCACGGCAGGAAGCGCGGGATATGATTTTTTTGCTCCCGCACGTATCAGCCTTGCCCCGGGAGAAACTGTGAAGATCCCAACCGGAATCAGGGTATGGATGGAGCCGGAGTGGGTGCTCAAATGTTACCCCAGGAGCGGGCTGGGGTTTAAGTTCCGGCTCCAGCTTAATAATACGGTCGGCATCATTGACAGTGATTATTATGATTCTGACAATGAGGGGCATATCTTCGCAAAGCTCACGAATGACAGCAACGAGGGCAAGACCGTGGAGGTCAGGGCCGGAGATGGATTTATGCAGGGGATCTTCGTGGAATATGGGATTACTCTGGACGATGATGTGACAGAGGTGAGAAACGGCGGCTTTGGAAGCACGACAAAGGAGTGAGCTTACAGAAATGTAAGTCATGCGTGGAAAAACGTAAGGAAATGTGATGGAAGAATACAGGCGGAACCGATATACTGTACTCAAGATGCAAGAGAAAAAGCTGTTCCTGTTATGACAGCAGGACGGAAAAATACGAAAGGCAGGAATTATACGGTATGAAATGGATCAAGCGTCTGTGTTCTTTCATTTTTTTATGTATCCTGATCACCGGGGGTATCTTGACATATCAGGGGTACACTGATTACCGGGAAGCTATTGAAGCCAAGAGTGTAGAAGAAATGTCGGCTGAGATAGAATCAAAGATCGTGCGGAAGATTGCGGAGATGTTTATGGCTTTTAAGATCGAGTCGGTTTTAGATAAGGATAAGATACTGGAATTGTATGTGAATTCTATCTTTTTCGGGAATAATTATTACTGTGTGGCAGACGCGTCCGAGGGATATTTCGGGAAAGCGCCGTCAGAGATGGACTTTGATGAGTGCACGCTCCTGGCGGGCATCCCGAATGCGCCTACGAATTATAATCCTCTGGCAAGCCCGGAACTCGCCCGCCAGAGGCAGGCACAGGTGATCGAGAAAATGAAAAAGGCAGGGTATCTGGAAGAGGATGACGAAGACGGAACAGAAAAATAAACCGGCAGCCAGCGAAAGGATAGGCAGTGGATATGCAGGCATATCCGTCTGTCCCGCTGTTTCGCGGGAATAAATAAAAGAGAACGGGGCACTATAACTATCATAGAGAATCATGCTGACTTCCGGCAGATAAGGAGAAACAGATCCTATGGTAGAGAAGAATACAAAAAAACTCAGTGCTTCCTTTGAAGAAAATATAAGATATATGAATGAAATCCTTCCGGTAAAAGAAAGCTTTGACATCATCCGGAGGGAGATGGAAATCGGGGGAAAGGCATCCGTATTCTATTACATTGACGGATTCATCAAGGATGAGGCAATGTTGAAGATCATGGATTCCTTTCTCTCTGTGTCTGAAAAGGATATGCCGGGGGATGCGGAAGAGTTTATACAGAAAAATGTCCCCTATGTCGAGGTGGATATACTGGAAGATTTTGACCAGGTGATAAGAAATGTTCTTTCAGGCCCAGCGGTACTGTTTATTGACGGATATAAAGAATGTATCGCTATCGACTGTCGTACCTATCCTGCCCGGAGCGTAGATGAACCAGACAAGGACAGGTCGCTGCGCGGTTCGCGGGACGGGTTTGTAGAGACGATCGTATTTAATACAGCGCTTATGCGGCGCAGAATCCGCGATCCTCATCTCGTGATGGAGATGACGGAAGCGGGACAGACATCGCGCACGGATATATCTTAGCTCCCGGAGTTAACAACTATCGGGCTTCAAAAGGAGCCCGTAATTTTGA
>USKR01000311.1 GCA_900555215.1 uncultured Ruminococcus sp. | reverse complement strand
ATCCTGCCTGCATATCATCTCCTGTTTTCGGAGTTAAAAATATTTATTTAAGATCCGGAAGAAAATCGCTCCATCTGCAGCCGGAGTACCACACGAAGTCCGTGAGGTACCGCAGAAGAGAAACATACCTCGCCGTGATGCGCTTTGATGATCTGCTGCACGATGAGAAGTCCCAATCCATGTCGTGGTTCATCCGCCCCGCTGTCATTCATCATATAATGGGGAGTATTTTTCAATTTTTTCAGTTTTTCCTCAGTAACCCCCACGCCATCATCCTGAATAGCGATGCAGCATTTGTTTCCTTCCATATATAATTCCATCATAATATGGCATCCGTCCGGGTTATGACTCTGAGCATTGTTGAGCAGATTATTTACCGCCCGGCGGAGCAAGTTCTTATCTCCCGTGATCACACAGACCGGCAGATTTTCTTCCGCCTTCCATTCCAGCGGATATTTGCCGCTGAAATCCGCATTCATAAAATCAGCCGCACACTGCCGTGCCACTGCCGCCAGATTCACCTGTTCAAGCCGGAGGGGCTGCATATTGTATTCCAGCTTAGACACAAGGTTCAGGTCATTTACCAGGTTCTTCATTTTCACGCTCTGCTGCCGTATGACGGATGCTTTTCGCCTGTCGTCATCCGAAAGCTGCGGATTCTCTTCCAACTGTCCTGCATATCCCATGACCATGGAAAGAGGCGTGCGGATATCATGGGAGACACCGGATATCCAGTCTGCCCGCGCGGCCTCCTTTTTTCTCAGATCCCTTCTCTGCGTCTGCAGGATATCAGCCGTCCGGTTGATATCTTTTGCCAGATCCGACAAAAGTCCCTTCTCCTTCACATACGCAGGCGTCTTCGTCGGCAGAGCCTGGATCCCGTCCGCGATCGGTCTTACAGAACGGAGCAGCTTTGTATTTGCAGCCACATAGATCAGAAAGATCACGGCAACATTGATTCCGATCACAGACAGCGCGATGTACGGGCTGTTCTTGATAAAATCATAATCCCAGGAAGGGCTCATATGCTTCCAGTACCGGTCCTTGGGGAAGCCCACGACCACCAGCCCACTTTCAGATCCGGCAGTAAAGGCGGGGTAATCCGCCAGATACCCCCGGGTCAGACTGGAAATATCTGCGATCGTATACTGCATGGGGATCTCTGACGGCAAATCTTCTGTATGCCACAGGACCTGCATGGTATCATTGTCAATATAGACTGCCCATGCGTTTTCATCCTTCAGAGTCTGCGTCATCTCATCTGAAAGGATATATCCTGTCTCCGTTTTCTGCAGTGCCGCTTCCGTCTCCCTGGCTGTCGTCCATGGACCGATGCCGGGAGTCTGCGTGGATGCCACTACTATAAGGATCACGACATTCACCACAAACAGAAGAAACATGCTCAGGATCAAAATCCCCACAAATCTCCGGGTCAGCTTTGCAATACTCGTCATATCATCTTTCCTCCATCACCAGCTTATATCCCAGTCCCTTAACCGTGATCAGGGAGACCGGCTTTGACGGATTTACCTCGATCTTCTCCCGTATTCTGCGGATATGCGCCATGAGGCTGTTTTCATATCCAAAGGGGTTCTCTCCCCACGCCGCCTCGCACAGCTGGTCAATTGTCACGATCCGCCCGGCATTCCGGCACAGAACTGACAGGATCTCATGTTCTTTTGCCGTCAGGGGAAGATGTTCTCCGTTTTTAACAACCTCTGCCCGTGCAAAATCGATCCTGCTCCCCGCAAGCTGCACTGCCGGGTCTTCCTCCCTGTAACAGCGCCGCAGCACGATACCGATACGCAGCAGCAGCTCTTTCGGCAGGAATGGTTTGACCATATAGTCGTCGGCTCCGAGTCCCAGTCCTCGGATCCTGTCCTCATCCTCCCCCCGCGCAGTCAGAAAGAGTACAGGGATCTCCGTAAATCTTCTCATCTGCTCAAACAGAGAAAACCCGTCCCCGTCCGGCAGCATTATATCCAGGACAGCAAGATCCGGTTTCCATTCTCCTGCAGTCCGGAGCGCCTCATTTACCGTTCCCGCTGTCCGTATCTGCGAATATCCGTCCTCACTCAAAAAATCTGTTATCATTTCAAGTATCTCCCTCTCATCATCCACGAGAAGGATTTTTTTCTGTTTCAGATAATATTGATCCATAATCCGTCCCTCCTGCTTCTGATTATAACACAGAAGAGCTTTCCCTTTTTTGCCTGTCTTTAAATGTAAGGTAAACGTAAGGAAGGGAGAATGTCTCTGTAAGGATGGCATCTTATACTTTAACCATCAACAAAAATACTACTGAAGATGCCGCGGCTGTTTTCAGCCGCACAAGTGTCGAATGTTGAAAGGAGTTCAGGAAATATGAATATCATTGAAACAAAGGATCTGACAAAAACCTACGGTGACTTTACTGCTGTCTCCCATTTGAACCTGCATATCCGGAAAGGAAGCGTATACGGCTTCCTCGGACCTAACGGCGCAGGGAAATCCACTACCATGAAAATGTTCCTCGGGCTTACCCGCCCCACAGAGGGTAACTTTCGCATCG
>USKR01000310.1 GCA_900555215.1 uncultured Ruminococcus sp. | reverse complement strand
CCCCAACAGAAGAAGAGAAGGGCGAAGAACTGCGCGATACAATGAGAGAGACCCTGAAAAATGACCCCACGCTCAGCCAGTTTGAGTCGGATGCGTATGGCGGGATCAAGGTTGTGACAGACGAAGAGGATATCTTCTGGATCGTCCGCCGCGGGATGGAGGAGCGGCAGAAGCTTTTCGCGGTGAACGGCGTGGATGTGGACTGCCAGATCCTGCATATGGAACTTACGGCAGGGGACAGCTATGACTGCGTGGTCAAAGTCAATGTTCTTGAGACTTATCCAGATGATACCGGCACAGAAGAAGCCTCCAAGGCGGAATTGGAGGAAACTTACCGGGTCATGAAGGGGGAAGGGGCGTATCTCCTTGTGCCTGTGGGATACGGAACAGACCCTGCCGTGGGGCTGGATGCCCCGGCGATGAGCATGGAGCGGGATACAGCAGATGACGAGAACTATCATTTCTTTGTGCCGGGTATAGAATAAAGCGGGAGATACGAGATGGAAAAGAATATGCATAATGGCATGCAGAAGCCGGAAGAAATTATAAGCGGACCGGATTTTATCTGTGATCCGGTTCCGTATGAATATCGGAAATATTATGAAAGACGAAAAGGCAGATATCATGTGGCGGCTGGGATATTTGCGGCAGCAATGATCTTCGGCGGGGTGATCCTGAATAACCTGCTGAACCTGCTGGGCTATGACGGAGGATTTTCAGAAACTGTGAGACAGATTCTTGGCGTTGGACACATACGATATGTTTTTATGCAGACAGCTTCGGATCTGCTGAGAGCTCTGGTCGTGTATTTTCTGCCTCTTTTTGGCTTGGTGAAGTGGCATGCTTATCTGACGGAAAAGACCTATGGAAAGAAAATCAAAGAATACGGGAAAGGATGGTATGCCGGGACATTTACACCGGAATTCCTGGTGACAGAGAATCAGGAAGGGGAGAGGAAGTTCTATTACTATAATGATATTGCATCAGTGGAAGAGACGGCTGAAAGCTATCATATAGCATGTGCCGGAGAAGAACTTACGATACCGAAAATGTATCTGGACCGGGATTCTGTGCGTTCTGTGAGGCATCATCTCATGCGGTACTGCGGAGCGTGCTATGAACAGAGTTTTGTGGAAGAGCAAGACAGCGTACAGCTCGTCATTCCCTGGAAAGACGGATCGGGACAGCAGGAAATCGAGAAGGGTTACATGAGCTATGTGCGCAGCAGGTGCGGATTTTATTATACAGAGACAAAAATGTGGCTGCTGGGACTGTGCCTGTGTTATCTGCTGAGACTTGCGATGGGAGATTTTTCGATTCTTTCAATTGAGGCGCGGGTAGGTCTTGTAATAGCCGTCTTGGTCATACCGATATCAAGAGGGACCCTGCTGCTTATGGAAAAGCTGGCGGTGAAGAAGAGAAGGCAGCGGATACAGAGTGGGACTCCCGTGGTCATGGAAATCGGAAAGAGTGGATTCTATTATCAGAATGATGAAAAACAAAAGGGAAATTCCTGCGGATGGACTTCCTGGGGAGCAATCAAAGAAATTTGTGAAGGAAAAGATTTTATAATAATCGGAAAAGTTTACTTTGACAAGAAAATATTTACAAAAGATCAAATGGGACAGATCCGCGCCCTCTGTCAGAAGTATGCGGGCAGAAAATATCATTTCATAGGAGTGGAATCCCAGGGGTTCGGAGAAACAGCCAGAACATTCATGCCGATTCTGTGCTATGTGGCGCTTATGGCAGCAGTCTTTGCCGCGCAAAATGGGTGGCGTGCAGGAACCGATGACAGCAGCCGTATAGAGGTATTTTATAAAAGTGGGTCAGAGGAAGAGAATCAGGAGAGTGAGGATGATGCTGCTGTAAATAAGCAGGGAAGCAGGGAGCCAATCTATGTACTGACACCGGATAAGAACTCCCTCTATCTGACTGCGACAGATGTTTATATGAATGACTGTTATTCATCCTATGAAACGAACGAGACCGGGGGATTTTATATTTCTGCAGACGGAATATTGTACGGCGCTTCTTCGAACAGCTATGGAGAACTTGGGCTTGGAAATACCGACAGCTATATGAATGCAAAAGGCTTCTACCGGGAGATGGAGGTTGCCCGGGGAGTGAAGCATGTTGCGCTGGGAAATGAGTTCATGACCTATCTGACAGACAGTGGAGTGCTGATGGGCACGGGAAACCTTCCGGCAGCAGGCAGCTCATATGTGCCTGTGGAGCTGATGGGGGATGTACAGTATGCAAAATGCAGTGATTACGGGATGATTATCCTAAAAGAGGACGGAAGTGTATGGTGCGCTGGAACGCTGTATGATGAGGCGGGAAATGTGATCCGGGAATACAGTGGTTTTGAACAGGTGATGGATCATGCGGTTTTTGCCACAGCAGGAGCGCGGACAATGGCGGTGATCCAGACTGACGGTACGCTCTGGATGTGGGGCGACAACGGAAAACAACAGTGCGGGGTGAATACCCGCGTGGCAGGATCATTTGCGGAGCCAGTACAGGTGAGGGAAAGCGTGCGGATGGTGTG
>USKR01000309.1 GCA_900555215.1 uncultured Ruminococcus sp. | reverse complement strand
CAAAGGAGAAAGACCTGGATCGCCCGTCCTGAAAGATCCAGAGTTTCGTTTATAAAACGCCGGACAATCTCACTGTACAGATCCGCATCCACGGTGTCGTATCCCAGCTTTTCTCCTGCCGCGCTTATACTGAATTTCCCCTCATATCCGGCAAGTTCTGTCCCTAAGTGGTACTGCCATAGAAGAAACGGCAGGACAGCGGCAGACGCTGTAAGAAATACCGCGCACCACCGCTTTCCCCTCGAATTTCCCCGGGCTTTTTCTTCTTTACGGTCTGCCGGAGATTTCCGGGAAAAGACAGTTCTCATGCATCCGGCAAATGCGAATGCGGCAAAGATCAGTCCTGTGTTCTTCACGATCCCCAGGAATCCCAGTATCACCCCGGACAAAAGAGACCCTTTCCATATCTTCCGGCGGTATCGGTACGCACAGGCGATGGCCGCCATAGAAAGAAGAGGCAGGAGAAAATCAACAAGGAGATTATTGATCCTGATCGTCAGGTTCAGGTAAGACAGCATGGCGCATCCCATTGCAAGAAAGGAATACAGAAGAAATCTTCTCCTCTCCTCCACGATGCCGAACACAGCCAGGAAACAGGCAAAGATCAGCGCATTCTGCGCAAGCAGCATGACTCCCTGGGATCTGCCGAGGAACAGGCAGACATAATAGATGAACACGCTGCTGCCCGGCGGATAATCCAGGAAAGTGACTATCTCAGTATCCATTCCCGGAAAGCGGTGCGCAGACAGGAGATATTTTACAATCACTGCCCAGTGGGAAAAGTTATCATAATGAAGAAGCTTCATTCTCAGGATCAGCCCTGCAAAAACCAGAGTTACAGCGCCAAAGCAGATGCCGAAAAATCCCGGCATGTGTATCCCTGTCTTTTTTCGGAGCAGAAGGCAGAAAAAATAGGCAGAGCCTGTCAGTCCGCCTGTCAGGACCAGGTAAGCCGCAGGCCTGAGTACCCCTGCAAGCCCGCCTGCATAGAGTATGAGGCTGATCCCTGCCATTGTAAAAACAGGCGTAAAATAAGCATGGATCTTCAGAACTCTGTGAACAGCAAATCCATATCCCCAGGCGGACATTATAAACGCTGCTGCTTTAATCACTGCTCTTATCTCTTCCAAACCCCTTCTCCTTTCCGCCTCAGGAAGATATTCTGGCACACGTCATCGTAGAGCGTCCTCCACGGATCGATTTCCCTGGGCAGGGAATGTTCTCTGTCATGAATGATCTGAAGCCAGTTCCTCTTATCTGCTTCACTTAACGGCATAACTGAAGCCGCATAGATCCTGCCTTTTTCATCCTGCTTCGAGTATGCAAGCTCCGCGTCCAGATCCGCCGTGTAGCGCTCCGTCAGGACACTGATGCCGAATTGTTCTCCGCCTTTAAGCACAGGGCAATGTTCCTCCTCTTCTTCCGCCACAGCTTCTCCGCCTGATAAACGGAAGGCAATCCCATCCTCTGACACATCCAGCGTCATACCCTCCATATCTGTCTGTCTTGTTCTGATCCGGACAGGCTCCTCTGCCCGGATACGTTCATTTTTCCGCTTTACCTCTCTTCCCAGCATAAAAAACACCGCATAGACCAGACCGATCAGGTTATAGCACAGCCAGAAAAGAATGACACTGCTGTATACAAGCGCCATGCCATATTTCCCGTAAGAAAACTTGATCAATGATACCAGCGTAAGAACGAGAAGGATCCCATGGGGAATCAGGAAGCGGAAAGAAGCCGTCCTGCCCCTGCGCTTCTTTTTATCCGTCACCTTGAATTTCTGCTGATGGATCCCGATGGATTCAAAGAAAACCGGGAGGATCAGGTAAGGCGCAAGAATCGTATCAATGATCTGGCTCCATCTCATATTCCTCACGTTCGTACTCAGATATCGCACTGAAATACTGTACAGCAGATGAGACGGAAGCCAGAAGGCCAGCAGCTCCCAGAACCCGCACTCCACAAGCCGGAAGTCAAACAGGGCAAACAAAATAGGCGAGAGAATAAAGATCATCCGGCAGAGGAACGACCACCAATACAGATAGGCATTCAGATAGGCAAGACGCCCTGCAGCCGGAAGGTCCTTTGTAAATATGGCATTCGTATTCTGAATACTCTGTATCACTCCGCGCGCCCAGCGTACCCTCTGCCGGATCATGCTTTCCACAGTCGTTGTTGAAAGCCCTGCTGCCAGGACTTCTGTGGATGCATAGGTAACATATCCTGCTTTCTGAAGGCGGAGACTTGTCTCAAAATCTTCTGTAACTGTTCCGTACGGAAAGCCTCCGATCTCCTCAAGAGCCCTGCGCAGGATCACAGTATTGCTGCCGGTATATGCTGCAGAATTTGACGCATTCCGCATAACATTGATCTCTCTGGAAAAGAAATCCTGCTCATTGGGGATATCTTTTTCAGAAAAGAGGTTAAACTGGAACAGATCCTGATTATAAAAACTCTGGGGCGTCTGCACCAGTCCCATCTTCACTTCAGGATCCAGAAAATACGGTACTGTC
Source organism: uncultured Ruminococcus sp. (assembly GCA_900555215.1). Taxonomy (GTDB): domain Bacteria; phylum Bacillota; class Clostridia; order Lachnospirales; family Lachnospiraceae; genus Mediterraneibacter; species Mediterraneibacter excrementipullorum. Next base: position 47 of record USKR01000309.1, on the reverse strand, counting down.
TTTACCAGAAACTCTCTCCTCGGTATCATATCTGCGTCAAACGTAGC
>USKR01000308.1 GCA_900555215.1 uncultured Ruminococcus sp. | reverse complement strand
ATATGATCGGGATCAGAAAGAGAGTTATTATTATAAATATGGGGTTATTTGATATCGTTATGTTTAATCCTGTTCTGCTTAAGAAGGATACACCCTATGAGACAGCGGAAGGCTGTCTCTCTCTTGAAGGAGTAAGGCGGACCGTCAGATATCAGAATATTGAAGTAGAATACTATGACATGAACTGGAAAAAGCAGAGGCAGAAGCTCAGCGGATGGACAGCCCAGATCTGCCAGCATGAACTGGATCATCTGGAAGGGATTTTGATCTGATATGAATGAAGAAAAATGGGACAGGCTTTTGCAGATCAGGACAACGGGCAGGGATGATTCCCATGCGGATCAGTACAGGTATCCCTACGAGCCTACCCCGTACTGCGTGCTGGAACGTCTGGCAAATTCGGGATTTTTAAAGAAAGGAAATACGCTCCTTGATTATGGATGTGGCAAAGGAAGGGTAGATTTCTTTCTGTCCTGGCATACACGGTGTCAGTCCATTGGGATCGAATATGATGAAAGAATTTATGATAAAGCAATAAAAAATCGGGAGAAAGCCGCCTCATCCGGACGAGTTATCTTTGAACTGAAAGATGCCGGTGAGTTTCCGGTCCCGGAAAATGTGGACAGAGTCTATTTTTTTAATCCTTTTTCACTGGAAATCCTGCAGAAAACAGTCAGCCGCATCCTGGAGTCGTATTATGCAGCGCCGAGGGAAATATTGCTGTTCTTTTATTATCCGTCTGATGAGTATATATCTTTTCTGATGACAGTAGATGAATTGACATTTTCTGATGAGATAGACTGCACGGATCTGTTTCCGGAACAGGATTCCCGTGAGCGGATCGTAATATTTGAAATCGGGGAGGAATGATCTTATGAGACTTTTTATAGCCATCCAGCTTTCAGATAACACGAAGAAAGCTCTGGTTAATTTAATGCATGAATTAAAGAAGCAGGGAGTTGAGGGCAATCAGAAGCTGAAAGCATATGTAAAGGATCTGCGTTCAGCCTTGGATGTGGAAGGGATTCCTTATGACCGGGATAAATTTGTACCGCATATCACGCTCATCAGGAAATATACTGCAAAAAGATCATACAAAGTCAGCATGCCAAAGGCAGAAATGATGGTAAAAAAGGCATCACTCATGAAATCAGAACAGAAAAACGGAAAAGCAGTATATAAAGAAGTGTAGAGAACAAGATACATACGGACAGAATGATAAGAGGGTGAAATGTTGAACAGGAATATGCCGGAAAATATGTATCATTCTCTTCTGGAAACAGTAAAGGATGTTTTCGGGGAGAATGCTGAGATTGTGAAAACAGAACGCATGCACGGCGGCGATATTAATGATGCATACAGGGTGAGCCTAGCTGCGGGAGAGAAGCTCTTTGTGAAGATAAATCCCATAAATAATGCGGCGCTTTTTCAGGCTGAATCAGCGGGATTAAGCGCATTGGGCGCGGTAGAGAAAATCGGAGTTCCCAAGATCCTGGGGGTGGGGATTGACGAGAGCAGGGGATTCTCATTCCTCGCCTTAGAATATATCGAGAGATCTCCACGGAGTGATATATACTTGGAAAATTTCGGGCACCAGTTGGCGGAACTGCACAGGGCAGAGTGCCGGCAATTTGTGCCCTCTGAAAGCGGCAGCGGAAAGTATGGGTTCAAAGAGGATAATTTCATCGGTTCCGGGCCGCAGAAGAACCAGCCGAAGGAAAAGTGGGCGGACTTTTACAGAGAATGCCGCCTTTTGCCCCAGATCACCATGGCAGAAGCGTATCTGGGACCGGAGGTCAGAAGGAAAGCAGACAGGCTTCTGGACCGGCTTGACCGTTATCTGAGGGAACCGGAATTCCCATCCCTGCTTCACGGAGATCTGTGGAGCGGAAATATGATATGCGGAAGCGGTGAAAAGCCCTGGATCATCGATCCGGCTGTCTATGTGGGTGATTTTGAAGCTGACCTTGCAATGACACAGTTATTCGGAAGCCTGCCGGAGAGATTTTATGCCGCATATAGTGAAATCAACCCGATCGACAGGGCAGGATATCTGGAGCGGAAGAAATTGTATGATTTATACCATCTCCTGAACCACCTGAATTTATTCGGCGCAGCGTATTTAGGCAGCGTGGTGGAAATCATCGACAAGTATGCAGGCGACTAGCAGTGACCGATTATTTTTGCCGGAACTCCTGCGAGGATGACATTATCTCCAAAAGACTTTGTCACGACCGCGCCGGAGCCGACGACCACATTGTCTCCTAAAGTGACGCCGGGATTGATCACCGCATTCCCTCCGATCCAGCAGTTTTTCCCTATTTTTACGGGCTTGGCTCTCTCCAGGTCCTTTTTCCTTTCTACGGGATCCACCGGATGAACTGCTGTATAAATACCGACCTGGGGGCCGATCAATGTGTCATCACCGATCTCAATCCTGCCCACATCAAGAAAGACGCAATTATAGTTGGAAAAAACATTATTTCCCAAATAAATATTACAACCGTAATCGCAATGGAATCCTGATTTTATATTTGCATTTTCCCCTGCCTGCGCGAAAAGTTCTTTCAACA
>USKR01000307.1 GCA_900555215.1 uncultured Ruminococcus sp. | reverse complement strand
CTTCCAGGAGTTCTCCCACCCCCAGGAGGAACATGACCGACCCGGCAGTATTAAAGTCCCGTCGCAGGACAGAGCCCCCAATTGCCGCTGCGTCCAGGAGCGGGACTTCGATCTTCCTCTTCCGGATGCAGCGAAGTCCCGCCGCCAGATATCGAAGCGACCGGATCGTCACAAGCCCCGCACGCAAGGGCGCAGGCATCAGAAGCTTTCCGCCGTAATGCAGAAGCACTTTCGCGATCAGTTTTTCCTTATAGGATGAGTTCAGCGCCCTTCCGGAATTGCGGACAACGGTTTCCGGTACATCTGCATCTTCATACCGGAAGCTCTTCAGCAGACGGATCAGCGCGGTCCGCTCCCCTGTATAACAGATGACAGCGTCTGCGGTGCGTTCATACACTTTCACATCTGTTATATTTTTCTGCCTGTCCAGGTACCAGAAAAGAGTATCCGCCTCCGCACATGTCATTTTTCCCTGAACGACATGGAGGCGGAGACGGCCCCTGATCTCATGCTTTATGATAAATTTCATGGGCGGTTACATAGTTCCTTCATCAGAAGGATCCGCACCGTCTTCCTCTGTCTCCTGCACTGCCTTAGCTTCCTGCGCAGCCCTTTCTTCATTGATCTGCTGTGCTTCCGCAAGGATATCCTCCGCATTCTCCTGTACGGTCGTGACCGTTTTCATCACGCAGTCCTTTGCGCGCAGCGCAGCCGCCGTACACTCCGTATAAACCTTCTTCGCATCTTTGCTGGATAAGATCTTTACCCCGGCTGTCCCGAAGAGGACACCTCCTGCAAATAATCCGAGCTTCTTCATCAATGATTCACTAAACATAAAATTCTACCTCCTGATAACATTTTTTACTGACTAATCGTCGTCTGATCACTTATGTCTGTATCCGGTATAAAATACCATTATAAAACAGAATACTGCAGCCCACGCCCAGAATCTGTGCTGTTTCACGTGCCATCACTTCCTTCTTTTCTGCTGAATTACATTAAGGATACTGCATCAGCATAGCAACACTTGTTCAGGCTAGTCAAACCTAACCTCCCTTGTCGATAAATCTTCTCACTATCTCTCCTAATCCTCGAAATCCTCTTGACAGCAAAATGATATTTTTATAATATAGCATTGTTATATATCACTGTTATACAGGGGAACTTTTCTCAGGACACAGTTACATGCCCTCCGTTCTGTGTATGATCGAGTCCGTTTTTCACCAGATCCGCGGCATATATTTTCTGCTTTCTGAAATGGACGCTCCCTGCATCCAGTCGTGTCACTCTCAAGAGCATACGGATCAGACGGTCCATGCGCCTCCTCACAGACCATGAACCCGTTCCCGTCCGGAAGGGTCACATCCAGATCAAACCCGTTTTTTTCAAGCGAATATTTAAGACCGTCGATCAGCCCCCGGTCGTCCTCCAGCAATAAAAGTCTGCACATAAAAATCCCTCCCGAAACACGGTATAATGAATGCGCATTTATTATACCATAGTTTCAAAAGGGATTTTCCTTACTAAATTGTAAGCTTATGCCTGCCTTCCGAAATACTCTGCTATTTCTCTGTTGCCTTATTCTTCCTCATTGCACGGGAGCAGTTCAAGCAGCTTTTCCACTGCTTCTGCCGGGAATCCGTTCCCCGGCGGATCCTGGCGCAGCTCCTCCAGCCTCCGGCGGGTATTTCTGCTCTGGGGGAGCATATACCCTGCCTCGCGGCTGATATCTTCTGCCACGAGACGGCTGGATCTGGCAAGCGCCTTACACAGCCTGTAAAGTCCGTCATCCTCGGTCTCTTCCATAATCTGGAGGGCAGCCTTCTCCTGCCTTGTCTTTCCTCTGAGCAGAGCTTCCGCCAGACGCACCACAGCGTCATCCTTTGCCTGCTGGGGAGGGAGCTCTTTGGGCATCATGGTGATCGCTCCGCTCGGACATGCCTTGGCGCACACACCGCAGCCTGTGCATTTATCCACATCGATAATACTGTTCTCCGTATCGGTCGCTCCCACCGGACAGACATACAGGCACAGACAGTCTTTTGTACACAGCCTCAGATTTCTCACTGCAAATTCTTTCATCCGGAAAACCTCCCTTCCATCTTCTCAAACTTCCAGTCCGGCACCTTACAGACCGGACAGAGTTCCGGGGGAGTGTCTCCCGTATAGATGAATCCGCAGACAGAGCAGACCCACACATCTGTGTCTTTCAGGAATGCGCTTCCTTCCTTTATGTAACGGTTGAGCAGGACGTCCTGGATCCGGGTGACCTTCTCTCCCCACGTACAGATCCTGAGAGTGCCCCGGTCTCCCTTTGCCAAAGCCTCCGCGTTCAGCGCAGGATATCCTTCCGAAAGATCCTGTGCGGTCATAGACGCAAGACGCTCCACCCCGGCATCTTCCTCATCCGGGATACGCGCGGCAAAATATTCTGCAAGCCGCCTGAATAATGCTTCCTCTTCCGGCCGGTACTGCTTCTCACATCCCCGGGCAAGATTGGAGCACATCACGGACATCTCGCCTGCTGATCCCGGACTCTCACTGACAGCTTCTGTTCCCGATACACGATCTGCAGTGTT
>USKR01000306.1 GCA_900555215.1 uncultured Ruminococcus sp. | reverse complement strand
AGTACGACTGCTCCGGGATGGATTCGGCCGAGCAGTTTGTCAAATGCTTCTTCTTTTGAGGGCTGATCGTCATCGTACCAGTCTACATAGGCGAGGCTCCAGAAAAAGGTTTTATAGCCCAGTTCTTTTGCCATCTGCAGGTTTGTCTCGCTGAATTTTCCCTGAGGAGGACGGTAGTATTTTGTCATCTCTTCTCCGGTCACTTCCTTATAGGCTCGTTCTACATCCTCTAATTCTTTCCGGAAGGAATCCATGGACGCAATCTGGGACATATCAGGATGATGCCATGTGTGATTGCCCACTGTGTGCCCTTCTTCGCACATTCTTTTGACCAGTTCAGGCTCGGATTCTATGTAGGTCCCCACCACGAAAAAGGTGGCGGATACGTCATGCTTTTTTAAGGCGTCAAGTATTTTCCCGGTATTGCCGTTTTCGTACCCGCAGTCAAAGGTGAGATAAAGAACTTTCTCATCTGTATCCCGGGCATAGTAGGCATCATACTGCGCCAGCTCTTCAAAGCTTGCGTTGGCGGCAGGCGGCTGTCCGTCTTCCTGGAAGCTCAGCCCCCAGTTTCCTTCAGCTGAAGCTGTAACTGCTTCGGTAGAAACATTGGATCCGGCGGTACGCTCGCAAATCTGCTGGCCGAGAAAACCGATCCCCGACCCGAAAGCGTAGGAGGCAAGAAAGAGCAGAAGAAAGAGAGGGATCTTTTTTGCGAGAAATGTGCTTTTAAAAAAAGGGCAGATCTTGTGTTTGAAAAAATGATTCATGTGATACGCTCCTTAAGGACTTGAAGTCTATAAATAATATATGATGAAAAATACCGGGATTTGTACAAAAAGATCCATAAAAAGATTGACAAGATCCGAGAACAGTTGATAATAGAAGTATAGAAGATTTTGGAACCGGCGATGAAGACCGGTAACAGGAGGAATATATGGCGGAAGTGTATAGAGGAATGGCAATAGGAATGTTTGAGCTGGACAGTGAGTGTATCTGCTTTGTAGCACTGGATGCGGCGGCAAAGGCGGCGAATGTGAAGATACAGGCAGTGGAGAGAAATCGTCTTTCGGCAGGTGCGTGTGTAAAGATGCGAGGTACCGTATCGGATGTGAAAGCAGCGATGGAGGCTGCATTGGAGGCTGCCCGCCCGCTTGCAAAGATCGTATCGCATAATGTGATCGCAGCCCCGTCTGAAGATACAGAGACAGCGATGGCAATGACGATCAACAAGTAACAGGGCAGGAGACTGAGAAAGAAAGGAAAGGTACAGATATGAAATACGGAGCTTATGGGCTGGTGGAAGTCGTGGGCGAAGCGAACGGAATCCTGGTGACTGACCGCATGCTGAAGACAGCGGAAGTAGAGTATGTGACTCAGGATACAAAGTGCGGAGGGCATGTGCTGATTTTTGTCGGGGGCAGCGTTTCGGCAGTGACGTCAGCGGTGGACAGTGTGAAGGAAGATCCGCCGTGCCCGGTGGCAAAGACAGCAGTCATATCAAATCCGTCACAGGAGATGGTAGATATTGTTGAAATGTTTATAAGCAGGCGCAGGCATTAACAGGGCTGGCAGAAACGCCGAATCAGATCAGCACCGGATGGCATGGAAGCTGTCCGGGACATATAAAAAGAAAATCAGAGACCGTATTTGCGGAAGTAAAGTACTGTAGAGCTTCTTTCGTGGACGCGGTCTTTCTGATGCAGGGTGGAGAAAAATGAAGAGAGCAGTTTTATTTTTTGATATAGACGGGACTTTACTCAGCGAAGTCACAAAGAAGATACCGGACAGCGCTGCCGAGTCAGTCCGGAGAGCGAAAAAAGCAGGGCATATGCTGTTTATTAATACCGGGAGAACTATATGCAGCATTCCCGCAGAGATCCGCCGTCTGCCGTTTGACGGCTATCTGTGCGGATGCGGGACATGTCTTATTTATCATGATGAGATTTTGTTTGAACGTTCCCTTAGCCCGGAGCGGGGCAGGGCGGTCATTGAGAAAATGTTTGAATGTAATCTTGGAGGAGTGGCAGAAGGTCCGGAAGATGTGTATTTTCCGGAACGAATCAGCCGTTTCGATAAGCTGGAGACTACGAGGCGTTATTTCAGGGCAAAGGGAATGGGGATTGAATGCTCTATGGAAAGGGGCGGATTTATCTATGATAAGCTGTTTATCTATGCGGATGAGATGAGCGACCTGGCATCGTTTCTTGAGTTCATTGATGAGGATATGGAAGCAATGGACAGGGGAGGGAATGCCTACGAAGTTATCCAAAAGGGATATTCCAAGGCAACGGCGTGTGAGTTTATCGTGGATAAGCTTGGTTTCACGAAGGATCAGGCATATGTATTCGGAGACAGCAGCAATGATCTCGCGATGTTCGAATATGCAGACCACGCAGTGGCAATGGGGGAACATGCGGAAGTACTGGACCCCTATGCTGAATACGTGACAAAGGCGGTAGAGGATGACGGGATCGCCCATGCGATGAGGCATTACGGTCTGATCTAAACGCAGATGTATCTGGGGAAGCGAGGTAGAAGATATGAAGATTTTTGTATATAATTACAGAGAATTCGATGA
>USKR01000305.1 GCA_900555215.1 uncultured Ruminococcus sp. | reverse complement strand
GGTTGGACGGGAGTTCCGAATCTGCCCTGGAGGATCCCAGCGTGAGATACCGTCCGTACTGGAACAGCATCACTTCCAGCTGACGCTGCTCCTCAGCGGTTGCGCTTCCGTTCTTGTACGCTGCCAACAGCTCATCTGTCGGCTTCTCCGAAACAGTCTGCCCCAGATTAAGCTCTACGCGGCTGAACAGTTCGGAATAGTCTGCAATATGGTCAGCCTTCACTGCTTCATATCCCTTTTCCGCCGCTGACTCTATATCTTCCGCCACTCTTGCGTGCAGCTGCTCTGCTGTCTCGCCTGTGCGGTATTCCGGATAGTCATTTTTATAATCTGTGTCCGCGCTGACATACACGGTCACTGCATCTGCATCCGAAATCACCAGAGTATCTCCGGACGCCTCCACGCTGCTGCCTTCACCTTCGGGCACTGCCTTTAATATGGAGTCATACTGAAGCTGGTTGTCTGACACCTCTCCCGCGAGAAGGAGCATATCATCCTCAGCCACCGTTGTACCGCCCTGGTTCGACGGGAAGGTGATCTTCAGATACAGTTTCTCTCCGCCTTCCGCGGTCAGCCTTGCCACGAGCACGTTGTCAGGATTGCTTATAAAGAACTCCCTGCCATAATGGGTTCCATTTACATCAAAGTCAACAGAAGAAACCGCGGTTCTTAAGTCCAGATCCCTGACATAATTCTCCGCATCTTCATCCTGGATCCCCTGATAGCTGAAATAAATATTCCCCCACGACTGGTAAGAGCCATAACCGTCACTTGTTCCCACAAGCTGGTTACAGAGACTGGATGCCTCGCTGTCCCTGCCCTCTGCAAAAAGCTGCTGGATCTGTTTCATTGTCTCGCCGTAGTTGCCCTGGCTCTCAAGATTTCCGCCGTTGTAATCCGGACGGCTCTCGCTCGGTCCGCCGGTCCACAGCGTCTTCTCATTAAATGTCAGCCTCTCTGTGCTGATTTCTCCATACACATTTGCTCCCATATCGCCGTCCCCGATGGGAAGCGTGTACTGCTGCCAGATATCATTCTCGCTTGACGCCCCGCCCTGGGACGCGGGCTTGGTGTACCACAGGCGAAGATCATTCTGCCCTGTATCCGCCCCGGTCTCTGTCTGTTCTTCTGCGCTTACCCTGACCCCGAACGATGGAGCAAGTGTTACTGCAAGCGCTGCCGACAAAACCAGCGGCACCGTCTTGCGCATAAACCTCTTTCTCATTGTTCACGTTCCTTTCTCATACTTATTTTTACAGCTTTCTCGCAAGCTCTGATTTGTGCATTTCACCTCCATTTTTTCAAATTTTTGTCCATTCTTTATGAATTATATATAATATCGCATTACTTTTCCAGTAATCCCCCCGACATATTTTCTTTATTTTTGTCGCTTTTTATGATTATACGCATGGAACTTCGCAGATGATCTGCCGGCAGAGTATTAAGAATTTCATAAGGTATTTTCTTTTTCTTTAAGATTTAAAACATACTTTGGACACATTTCCCGGTTATACTAAGACACAGATAGTTGATAAAACAACTATCTCCCCCCTCATAAAGTATTGACATCCCGGGGAACCGGGATGTCGCACTTTACTCTCATTCCTTTAGATAACTTATAAAACGGCGAAAACCCATCAGTATAACACTGATGGGTTTTCGTTATGCTTAAATATCTGTACAGTCATTTTCTCAGCATTTCTGCATTAACCGCACATAAAATTCCACAGTCTTGACCAGCGTCTCCACGGGAACCCTCTCATTATTTCCATGTATCATCCCGCGCTCTTCCTTTGACAGCTTCATCGCTGAGAACTTATATACATGATCCGTGATCCGGCAGTAGTGCCAGGAATCGCTGCACGCCATCATCAGATATGGCGATACGATCGCATCCGTCCATGTATCTTTTACCGCCTGACAGAGCCTGATATATTCCCCGCAGTCAGTATCAGACTCTGCCGATGGATTTCTCCCTTCAAACACCGACACTTCTATATTCGGATTATTAATAGTCTTCTCCAGATATGCTTTTGCAGATTCCACGGTATCTTTCCCCAGCAGACGCAGATTCATTCCAACGGAAGCTGCCGGCGGGATTACGTTAAATGCTTTTCCGCCCTGCATTTTTGTCACCGCGCATGTGGTGCGCATCATTGCATTCAGCTCTCCTCCTGAAGCCCTGCAGACCTTATCAAAAACTCCTTCCAGGCACCATAGATTTGCAAACAAGATCTTATATGCGAATCCGGAATGTCTGCCCAGAATATCCAGCATCTCTCTTACCGGCTTTGTGAGCTGTCTCGGGAACGGATGATTTTCCACATCCACCACAGCCTGAGCCAGCTCGCCTGCAATAGTATGCACCGGAGGCATGGAGGCATGTCCTCCCCTGCTCTTTGCTTTAAACTCAATATTGGTAAGCCCTTTTTCCGCGATACCGATCAGTGCACACTCCCGTGTTACGCCGGGAAAAACATTCTCAACGACCGCTCCGCCTTCGTCTACTACAAGAGCCGGACGTATCCCCCGCTTTTCAAACAGGTCCACGATCGCCGGACAGGATGGTCCGTTGATCTCCTCCTGCCCGGAAAAAGCCAGGTAAATA
>USKR01000304.1 GCA_900555215.1 uncultured Ruminococcus sp. | reverse complement strand
GCCGCCTGTCCGTACGCGCCTTCCGTCCCCTGGAACACAACTCTGGCGTTCTGCTTGTCCAGGTCATCGATCCGGATAAAGGGAAGCCGTCCCAGCGCTCCTGCCTCCACAAGCTGCTGGTACTGAAGTTTTCTGCTCATGGACATCAGCTGCTGATACACTTCCTGGATTCCCTTCTTATTGAAATCTCCTGTTACCTTTGACGCCACATCTGCCAGTTTTTCTTTCTCTCTCTGCCGGTCAAAAACCTTTCTTCCGGCTTTTACTTTATATTCTCCGACTTCCTCGCAGACTTTCATTCTCTTCTCATAAAGATCTGCGATCTGACTGTCGATCTCATCAAGTCTTTCTCTGAGTTCTTCCAGTGCTGCCATTTCCGTATGTCTCCCTTCTCATGTATCCCCGGGTGGTATTTTTTGCTTTTCACCCCGGTTTTTAACACTTACCGCCCATTATATTACATTTTTCAGGCAAAATCCACTTTTCGGGACAAAGAAAAAGATTTTTGATCTTTGAAATCAGGTTGAAAATCACCTCGTTTTATTATATGATTAGGTGGAGAATTCAGGGAGGTACATATATGAACGTTACAGAATGTATAAAAACACGCAGAAGTATCCGAAAATTTAAACCGGATCCTGTTGACCATCCTATCATTGATTCTATCGTATCTTCGGCATCTTACTCTCCCTCATGGAAAAACACTCAGATCACCCGCTATATCGCTGTTGAGGATCGTTCTGTCCTTTCCGAGATCGCGGATAAGTATACCCCGGATTACAATTCAAGAATCATACGCCAGGCTCCCGTACTGATGGCTGTCACCTTTATCAAAGGACGTTGCGGCTTTGAGCGGGACGGTTCTTTCACGACGAAAAAAGAAGACCGCTGGCAGATGTTTGACGCAGGTGTGTCATGCCAGACTTTTTGTCTTGCAGCATGGGACAAGGGTCTGGGGACTGTCATCATGGGTGTTTTCGACGAGGACGGCATCGCAGAGCTGCTCGGCATACCGGAAGACCAGGAACTTGGGGCATTGATCGCTCTCGGATACCCTGACATTGAGCCGGAAGCGCCGAAGCGCAAAACTGTGGAACAGTTACTTCAATACAGATAAAACCAAAAAGCGCAGATGACTGCGCTTCCTGTATGTCATGGGATGGGAGATGCATCCCTAAATTAAGGAGGTTATTTATGAGACATTTGATGAGCCCACTGGATTTTTCAGTGGAGGAGCTTGATAAACTGCTGGATCTCGCCCAGGATATCGAGGCGCACCGTGAGAAATACGCTCATGCGTGCGACGGGAAAAAGCTTGCCACTCTCTTCTATGAGCCCAGCACACGCACCAGATTAAGTCATGAGGCAGCTATGCTGAATCTCGGGGGGAGCGTTATGGGATTTTCTTCTGCAGACTCCAGCTCCGCGGCAAAGGGAGAAAGCGTATCTGACACGATACGCACGATCTCATGCTATGCGGATATCTGTGCAATGAGACATCCGAAAGAAGGAGCGCCCATGGTCGCATGCCAGCACTCTTCCATCCCTGTCATCAATGCCGGAGACGGAGGACACCAGCACCCGACGCAGACACTGACCGACCTGCTGACGATCCGCAATCTGAAGGGGCGTCTCAGCAATATGACGATCGGTCTATGCGGAGATTTGAAATTCGGGCGTACGGTCCACTCTCTGATCAACGCTCTGGTCAGATATGAGGGCATCCGCTTTATCCTGATCTCTCCTGAGGAGCTTCGTCTTCCCGAATATATCCGTCATGACGTTCTGGACAAGAAGCATATTCCTTACGAAGAAGTCGTCCGTCTGGAAGATGCCATGCCAAACCTTGACATCCTGTACATGACTCGAGTCCAGAAGGAACGCTTCTTCAATGAAGACGACTATGTACGGATGAAGGATTTCTACATCCTGGATAAAGCAAAAATGAAGCTTGCTCCGGAAGATATGTATGTACTTCATCCTCTTCCCAGGGTAAATGAGATTTCCGTGGAGGTCGATGATGATCCCCGCGCCGCATATTTCCGCCAGGTACAGTACGGTGTCTATGTCCGCATGGCGCTGATCCTGACTCTCCTGGATATCCACGTCGACTGACATTGTATTAATAGAAAGGATTAAGATTATGGTAAAAAATACACTGAACGTGGGACGCATTTCTGAAGGCTTTGTACTGGATCATATCGAGGCTGGCAAGAGCATGGAGATTTACAAATATCTCCACCTTGACAAGCTCGACTGTTGCGTGGCGATCATCAAAAACGCCAAGAGCAGCAAAATGGGAAAAAAAGACATTATGAAGATCGAATGTCCCATCGATTTTATGGATCTTGATATCCTCGGCTTCATTGATCACAATATCACTGTGAACATTATCGAGGACGGAGAGATCATCTCCAAAAAGCCGCTCTCTCTTCCGAAAGAGATCCGCAACGTGATCAAATGCAAAAATCCGAGATGCATCACTTCCATTGAGCAGGAACTGGATCATGTATTTGTCCTCACGGATGAGGAAAACCAGATCTACCGCTGCAAATACTGTGAAGAGAAGTACCGCAGGCACAGATAAGACCAAAAAGGAAACCGTACAGC
>USKR01000303.1 GCA_900555215.1 uncultured Ruminococcus sp. | reverse complement strand
GCTCTCATTTCTCCTCACCTGCTTTCTCCGGATTTGCAATATATCCTGCGATCGCATGTGACCTTGTTGACGAGGGCATGAGAACAGAGGAAGAGGCTGTTGCAATGATCGATCCGCGTAACCTTGACACACTGCTTCACCCGCAGTTTGACGCGGCAGCACTGAAGGCTGCTACACCGATGGGCAAAGCGCTCGGCGCTTCACCGGGAGCTGCATGCGGTAAGATCGTATTTACAGCTGACGATGCTGTTGAGTGGGCTGCAAGAGGCGAGAAAGTCGTTCTCGTTCGTCTTGAGACTTCACCGGAAGACATCACAGGTATGAAGAGTGCTCAGGGTATCCTGACAGTCCGCGGAGGTATGACATCTCACGCAGCCGTTGTCGCACGTGGCATGGGTACATGCTGTGTATCCGGATGCGGTGACATCGTTATGGATGAAGCAAATAAGAAATTTACACTCGCAGGAAAAGAGTTCCACGAGGGAGACCCGATCTCCATCGACGGATCTACAGGTAATATTTATGACGGAATCATCCCGACAGTAGACGCTACGATCGCAGGCGAGTTCGGACGCATCATGGGCTGGGCTGACAAGTACAGAACAATGAAGGTCCGCACAAATGCCGATACACCGGCAGACGCTAAGAAGGCTCGTGAGCTGGGTGCTGAGGGAATCGGTCTGTGCCGTACAGAGCATATGTTCTTCGAGGGCAACAGGATCGATGCATTCCGCGAGATGATCTGCTCTGAGACAGAGGAAGAGAGGGAGGCAGCTCTTGATAAGATCCTTCCGGAGCAGCAGGGAGATTTCGAGAAGCTGTATGAGGCTCTTGAAGGCAACCCGGTAACGATCCGTTTCCTTGATCCGCCGCTTCATGAGTTCGTTCCTACAGAGGAAGAGGACATCAAGAAACTGGCTGACGCCCAGGGCAAAACAGTTGAGCAGATCAAAGCGATCATCGATGGACTTCATGAGTTCAACCCGATGATGGGACATCGTGGATGCCGTCTTGCCGTGACATATCCGGAGATCGCTAAGATGCAGACAAAGGCTGTTATCCGCGCGGCTATCAATGTGAAGAAAGCTCATCCGGACTGGAATGTAAAACCGGAAATCATGATCCCGCTTGTAGGAGACATTAAAGAGCTGAAATATGTTAAGAAATTTGTTGTTGAGACAGCAGACGCAGAGATCGCGGCAGCAGGCAGCGACCTTGAGTACGAAGTTGGTACAATGATCGAGATCCCGAGAGCTGCCCTTACAGCTGACGAGATCGCAAAAGAGGCTGACTTCTTCTGCTTCGGTACAAACGACCTGACACAGATGACATACGGATTCTCCCGTGATGATGCAGGTAAGTTCCTTGACGCTTACTATGACGCTAAGATCTTTGAGAATGACCCGTTCGCTAAACTGGATCAGACAGGCGTAGGCAAGCTGATGAAGATGGCGATCGACCTTGGAAAACCGGTTAACCCGAACCTGCATGTAGGTATCTGCGGCGAGCACGGCGGAGATCCGAGCTCTGTTGAGTTCTGCAACAGCATCGGTCTTGACTATGTATCCTGCTCACCGTTCCGTGTGCCGATCGCAAGACTGGCAGCGGCTCAGGCAGCAATTGCTCAGAAGAACGCGTAAGCAATACTAGTCGATACAAGATCATAAAAAGCAGGCTGTGAAATAGCAGCCTAAAAGAAAAAGTCCATCTGGGGGTTCCTCAGATGGACTTTTTACATTAATGTCTGCAAAAGATTATTTTAAGCTTAAGCGGGGATGTTTGCCACTGTTTTCAGCCGGCTGCGTGTCTTTCAGGACTGCAGCGCGTCATATCCGGTTTCGCCTGTACGTATCTTCATGACACTGCGTATCTCGTAGCTGAAGATTTTTCCGTCCCCAACCTCACCGGTAAATGCGGCTTTCTGTATTGCTTCAATGGTCTTTTTCTCCCACTCCTCTGAGGAGACTACGATTTCAAACTTGATCTTCGGATGCATGAAGATTTCTACTTCGGATCCGCGGACTACTTCTTTAAAACCTCTCTGGGCGCCGAAACCCATGACCTGAGAGACAGTGATGCCATTGACTTCTATTTCGTTTAAAGCGGCTTTCACATCTTCAAATTTTTCTTCTCGTATGATCGCTTCTACTTTTATTATCATAGGATCATTTCCTCCTGTTTCTTTTAAATAGATTGTTTTGCCCGGCTTTAAGCGTCAGTCCAGTCCGTTGAAGGACGGGTAAGCGCTCTCGCCGTGCTGGGTGATATCAAGGCCGATCAGCTCTTCCTTCGGCTCTACGCGCAGTTTCGTGAATATGCGGACAATGCCGATGCAGATGAGTGTACCGACGACTGCGACAGCAATTGTGACCAGGATGCTGATGACCTGAGCAGTAAAGAGCTGGATCTCACCGAAAACAAGTCCATCCCAGCGTGCTGCTGAGTTGATGGAACTCTGACCGAAAAGTCCGGTGGCGATCCCGCCCCATATGCCGCCAATCCCGTGGCAGCCGAAAGCATCAAGCGCATCATCGATTTTCAGTTTGTGTTTTACGAGATGCATTGTAAAATAGCAGATCGGGCTGATCAGCGCGCCGACAATGAAAGATGACCA
>USKR01000302.1 GCA_900555215.1 uncultured Ruminococcus sp. | reverse complement strand
TACTTTCTCCGCACTTCTGGAAGTGCTGGACAGTGAGCAGAACAGCAGGTTCCGTGACCATTACCTGGAGGTGCCTCTGGACCTCTCGGAAGTTATGTTCATCACTACGGCAAACACGCTGCAGACGATCCCGCGCCCTCTGCTGGACCGTATGGAAGTGATCGAGATTACAAGCTACACAGAAAATGAAAAACTTCATATCGCGGCAGAGCATTTAATACCGAAACAGCTTGAAAAGCACGGCCTTACTGCAAGTCAGCTTACATTCAGCAGACAGGCTGTCTGGAAAATGGCGCGCAATTATACAAAAGAAGCGGGAGTAAGGCAGCTTGAGCGCGAGATCGGGAACGTATGCAGGAAAGCCGCGAAAGAGATCCTGACCACTGGCCGGGAGAAGATAGCGGTCACGGACCGAAATATCCATCGGTTTCTGGGAAAAGAGAAATATACATATCAGATGGCAAATCCGGCACCTGAGATCGGGATCGTGCGGGGACTTGCGTGGACCAGCGTGGGCGGCGATACTCTCCAGATCGAGGTGAATGTGATGCCGGGCAGCGGAGAACTGATGCTGACAGGGCAGCTGGGAGATGTAATGAAAGAATCTGCACAGACCGGGATCAGTTATATCCGTTCAGTAAGCGGCAGATACGGGATCGAGGAGGATTTCTTCGAAAAGCATGATATCCATGTACATATCCCCGAAGGGGCAGTTCCCAAGGACGGACCTTCAGCAGGCATTACGATGGCAACTGCGATGCTGTCCGCTGTTACTGGTAAGAGAGTCCGGGCAGATCTTGCCATGACCGGTGAGATCACCTTGCGGGGACGTGTCCTGGCGATCGGAGGATTAAAGGAAAAACTCCTGGCAGCAAAGAGCGCGGGGATAAAGACCGTGCTCATTCCGAAGGACAACCGGGCGGATGCAGAGGAGCTTTCTGTTGAGATCACAAAGGGACTCGAAATTCTTCCGGTGGAAAATATGGAAGAGGTATTGAGCCGGGCTTTGGCGGATGAGATGAAAAAGACGGAGAATACCGCGGGATAAAATCAGCCTGCGGCAGGAGGAAGATATGGTTATAAAAAGTATAAATCTTGAGACAGTATGCGGGATCACAAGCACTCTGCCGGATAATGACAGACCGGAAGTCGCATTTGCGGGAAAATCTAACGTTGGGAAGTCATCCATGATCAATGCGCTCATGAACCGGAAATCCTATGCGAGGATTTCTGCCACTCCGGGAAAGACCCAGACCATCAATTTTTATAATATCAATGATGCTTTGTATCTGGTTGACCTTCCGGGTTATGGATATGCGAGAGTTTCTGAGAAAGAGAAGGAACAGTGGGGCAGGATGATCGAGCGGTATCTGCACAGCTCGTCACAGCTTAAGGCAGTGTTCCTGCTTATCGATATCCGGCATGACCCGTCTGCGAATGACAGGCTCATGTATAAATGGATCGTGGATCAGGGATATCAGCCGGTTATCATTGCTACAAAATTAGATAAAATAAAGCGCAGCCAGGTACAGAAACATGTTAAAATGTTAAAGGAAGGTCTGGCGCTTGTGCCGGGGACAACCGTAATCCCGTTCTCTTCTGTTACAAAACAGGGAAGAGATGAAATCTGGGAATTGATTGAAAATGAATGTAAGACAGATTGATTTTGGAGGATAGCGATGGAAGAAAGACAACCCTACTGGCAGGTGGCGGTCAGGCTGTTGTTCAGCGTTCTTGCCACAGCGGCGTTTGTGATCATAGGGATCAGGCTGATCGGATTCCTTATGCCTTTTGTTATAGGATGGCTTATCGCAGCGGTAGCCGCTCCGCTTGTCAATTGGCTTGAGAAAAGGCTGAGAATCGTGAAAAAGCTGGGTTCAGCTCTGATCGTCATCCTGGTTCTGACTGCGATCGTCCTGGCGCTGTATTTCGGAATCAGCCGTCTGGCATCTGAAATCGGGGAATTGGTCAGAAACTTTCCTCAGATGTATGCTCAGCTTGAAGAGGGGTTAAGTCAGATCGGAGATACCCTGTCCGGCATTTTTGAACGTTTGCCGGTCGGCATTCAGGACGGCTGGAACACAGTGGCGCAAAATCTGGACAGATATATGGGGGAGTTAGTCTCCGGCATCAGCGAACCTACAGTGAATGCTGCGGGGAATATAGCCAGGAGAGTACCTTATTATCTGATTTCCTTTATCGTGGCAGTCATGTCAGCTTATTTCTTTATCGTGCAGAGGGAAGAAGTGCTGGGCTGGATGAAAAGGACAGCGCCCGAGGCGGTCCAGAAGAGGATGACGCTGGTCATGGATTATCTTAAATATGCTGTGGGAGGGTATTTTAAGGCACAGTTTAAGATTATGGGGATCGTGTTTCTCATCCTTCTTGTGGGTCTTGGGTTCCTGGGAACCGGATATTTCGTGCTGGTAGCGCTTTTGGTTGCGATCCTCGATTTCCTGCCCTTCTTTGGTACAGGGACAGCAATGATCCCCTGGGCTGTTTACGAATTCTTTATGGGGGATTATAAGATGACAGCG
This sequence comes from uncultured Ruminococcus sp., assembly GCA_900555215.1. GTDB lineage: Bacteria > Bacillota > Clostridia > Lachnospirales > Lachnospiraceae > Mediterraneibacter > Mediterraneibacter excrementipullorum. Next base: position 90 of record USKR01000302.1, on the reverse strand, counting down.
GCTCTTGTCGTGATCTATGTAGTAACGCAGGTGGTGAGGCAGCTTCTCCAGCCTAAGCTGGTAGGCGACAGTGTAGGCCTTAATCCGCTG
>USKR01000301.1 GCA_900555215.1 uncultured Ruminococcus sp. | reverse complement strand
TTCTTGATCGGTCCGGCGGAACTGTTTGGCATGGAATCCCGGTAGTCCCTGGACGATTCGAACATAGAGTACAATGTTTCTTCATCTCCGCGGTCCACGGCCTGTTTCGCGCGTTCAAGGGCCTGAATATAACCCTCGAGGATATGGGAGATATTGCGGCTGTTTTTCAGACAGATCTGCTGCCACATGACAGGGGAGGAGGACGCGATCCTCGTAATGTCTTTGAAGCCCCCTGCGGCCAGCGCTTTCATCAACTCGTCTTTGGTGTCCGTGTCGTGTACAAAATTGACCAGCGAGGCAGCGATGATATGCGGGAGATGGCTTATTGTTCCGGTTATCAGATCGTGCTCTTTATAGTCAAGTATGATAGGAATGGCTTTCAGAGAGGAGATGAATTGCCGGCAGACCTCCACCTTTTCCGCTGCCATTTTCGCAGAAGGAGTCAGGATATAATAAGCATTCTCGATCAGATGTGCTTTAGAGTTTGCAAATCCGCTTTTTTCTGAGCCTGCCATTGGGTGCCCGCCTATAAAAGATTCCTCCATGCCAAGTGAGATGATTTCTTCATGGATTGAAGTCTTTACACTCCCAACATCCGTCAGAATGCAGCCGCTGCCGATCAAGTCTTTAAGCTGGGAGAGATAAGCAGTGTTCCAGGAAACAGGAGCACACAGAAAGATATAACTGCATCCTTTGAAATTATCATCGATAGATGAGCACGCTGTGTCTATGATCCCTTCCTGGACTGCAAGCGCAAGGGTTTCCCTGTTTTTGTCAAATGCGATCAGTTCGCAGTCCGGGTAGTATTTTCGGATCGCTTTGGCGATGGAGCCGCCGATGAGCCCCAGCCCGATAAACCCTGCTTTTGATGCTGCCATATATGTCATCCTTTCCGTTTCCTGTAATAGAGCCATTTTAGCACGTTGCATCGCAAAAGTAAACGGAAGAAAAGCCTTCCTGGGCATCACTGGCGGCGGAATGAGCCATCCGCCTTTTAAAACGCAAGTTATATGTGAAAAATACATAAAATAGTTGTAATTTCCAAAAGATTTTAGTACAATATATCCATGGCGTGCATGCGTAAGAGATTTAAGCGTATGCATAATAACTACATATCAAGGAGGCAGCAGCATGAAGGTTTACAGAACGGACGAAATCAGGAACGTGGTATTGCTCGGGCACGGCGGGAGCGGAAAGACAAGTCTTGTCGAGGCAATGCTCTATGTATCGGGCGCCGCGAACCGTATGGGCAAGGTCACAGAGTCCAACACAGTCAGTGATTTTGATAAAGAGGAGCAGAAACGCGGATTTTCTATCAGCACAAGCCTGATCCCCATCGAGTGGGAAAAAGCGAAGATCAATATCCTTGATACGCCGGGATATTTTGACTTTGTGGGAGAGGTAGAAGAAGCGGTCAGCGCGGCAGACGCGGCGGTCATCGTTGTTTCCGGCAAGGCTGGCGTGCAGGTTGGTACGGAAAAAGCCTGGGAGCTTTGTGATAAGTATAATCTTCCCAGGATGATCTATGTGACAGAGATGGATGTGGACGATGCAAGTTTCCGTCAGGTAGTGGAAGACCTGACAGCTAAATACGGCAAGAAGATCGCTCCGCATTTCCAGCCGATCCGCGAGAATGAAAAACTGGTCGGTTATATCAATGTCATTAAGAATGCAGGACGCAGGTATACTGGGATCGGACAGAGGGAAGAGTGCGAGATCCCGGATTACTGTAAACCGAACCTTCAGATCCTCAGAGATTCCCTTATGGAGGCAGTCGCTGAGACCAGCGAAGAATTTATGGAGAGGTATTTCAACGGCGAGGAATTTTCTATCGAGGAGATCAGGGCTGCAATGCGTACTGAGGTTATGGACGGGGATATCGTCCCGGTTGCAATGGGATCCAACGTACAGGCTCAGGGCGTTGCAAATCTTCTGTCCGATATCGTAAGATTCTTCCCGAGTCCGGACAAGAGGACGTGCGCGGGCATCAATCGCAGGACAAATGACATCTTTGAGGCAAACTATGATTTCTCAAAGGCTAAGACAGCATATGTGTTTAAGACAATGGTAGATCCGTTTATCGGAAAATATTCCTTTGTAAAGGTGTGCTCCGGAGTGCTCAAAGGGGATGATATCCTTTATAACGCCGATACGGAAGCAGAGGAGAAGCCGGGCAAGCTGTATACGATGTACGGAAATAAGCCGTCAGAGGTATCCGAGCTGTTCGCAGGGGATATCGGTGCGATTGCAAAGCTTACAAATACGCGGACAGGGGATACGCTCTCAACGAAAGCGACTCCCGTATCCTATGCAAAGACAGATTACTCGGTACCATATACATACATGAGATACCGCGTAAAGAATAAAGGGGATGAGGACAAAGTCTCCCAGGCTCTTGCAAGGATGACCGCAGAGGATGTGACGCTCAAGTCGGTTAATGACAGCGAGAACCGTCAGACACTGCTCTACGGCATGGGAGACCAGCATCTTGAGATCGCGGCGAGCAAGCTGGCGGCAAGGTACAAAGTAGAGATCGTTCTGGAAACTCCGAAAGTTGCTTTCCGCGAAACGATCCGCAAGAATTCGGATGTAGATATGAAATATAAGAAACAGACGGGCGGCCACGGACAGTACGGACA
>USKR01000300.1 GCA_900555215.1 uncultured Ruminococcus sp. | reverse complement strand
TGGCAGATTATACGGTCATGCTGATGCTTATGTCTCTTCGCAGGATGAAGCGGATCATGCAGAGAGGGGAAATCAACGATTTTTCCCTTCCGGGCATTCAGGGAAGAGAACTCCCCAATCTGACTGTCGGTGTGCTGGGAACAGGCCGGATCGGGCAGGCTGTGATCAGGGATCTGTCGGGTTTCGGTTGTAAGATCTATGCCTATGACAAATATGAAAATGAGAATGTGAAAGGATATGCAGAGTATACGGATCTGGATACGATCTATAAAGAGTGCGATCTGATCACGCTGCATATGCCGCTCGCGGAAGATAATTTCCATCTCATCGGGAAAGAAGCATTTGGCAAAATGAAAGACGGAGTAGTCATTGTCAATACGGCAAGAGGCGGGCTGATCGATACGAAGGCGCTCATTGAGGCGATTGAATCCGGCAAAGCAGGGGCGGCGGGACTGGACGTGATCGAGGATGAGTTCGGTATGTATTACTATGACAGAAAATCTGACGTGCTCAGCAAGCGTGACCTGTATATCCTCAGAGGGTTCCCGAATGTGATCGTTACACCTCACATGGCGTTTTATACAGACCAGGCGGTAAGCGACATGGTGAAGCATTCCATAGAAAGCTGCATCCTGCGGGAAGAAGGGAAGGAAGATCCCTGGGCGGTCGTTTGAGGCAGGACAGAAATTAAGATGAAAGAGTAAGAGAGTCCGGCAGTTTTACATTTTAAAACAGCCAGGCTTTCTTTTTTTGTGCTCATGCGGGCGGCGGTTAGGTGTGATCAGTAACTCATATGGCAAATGTATGATAATAAACAGCTTAACAAATATTGCATAAATATTACAAATTTGTTACAATATGTTATATCTTGACTGGAGAGGAGAAAGTTTATGATCCAAATTCAGAACATCACAAAAAAATTTGATGAAAACTGTGCGGTTAATGATCTTTCGCTTGAAATCCCGGAAGGCATGATGTTTGGTCTGCTGGGGACAAATGGCGCGGGCAAGACCACGCTGCTGCGCACCATCGCGGGTATCCTTGAGGCGGATGCGGGATGTGTGACAGTTGATGGGAACCCGCTGGAATCCGGGAAAAAGAAAATCTTTTACCTTCCGGACGACCCATACTATTTTCCAAATGCGTCTGTGGAACAGATGGCAGAGTTCTATGCAAGACAGTACCAGGAGATGGACCGGGAGACTGTGACATATATGTCAGAGGCGCTGGAGCTGGATGTGAAGCGTCCTCTCCGCACTTTCTCCAAAGGAATGAAGAGACAGGCGTTTCTCATACTTGCCCTGTGTGCAGGAACAAAATATCTTCTGTGCGACGAGGTGTTTGACGGGCTGGATCCGATCGTGGCAGAGGTTATGAAGAATCTGTTCCGCCAGGAAATGAAGGAGAGAAAGTTTACGGCTGTGGTGGCTTCCCACCGCCTCAATGAGCTGGAAGATATCTGCGGAAATATCGCGATCCTGCACAAAGGCGGACTTGTGACGGCAGGTGATATGAGGGGCAGGGCAGAGCATGTCAAAAAGTATCAGTGTGTGTTCAAGGACGATGTAGATACGGAAAGTCTTAAGAGGCAGCTTGCAAGAGAGCTGGATATCGTGCGGTTTCATTCGGACGGGTGCTTTGTGACACTGGTGATCCGGGACGCAGAAGGCAATGCAGAGGAATATCTGAGGAAACAGAATGCAGAGCTGGTACGGGAAGCATCAATGAGCCTGGAAGAAATCTTTATTGCAGAAATGGAGGGGAAAGATTATGACATCCGCAAAGTACTTTGCTGACTGGATAAGAGAAGCGGGAAGAGGTCATATTTCCGCGTTTCTCGGATGGGGAACCATGCTTGTGTATACGATTCTCTCTGTGACACGGCTGAGCTTTGATACAGACTATACATATTTTGGAACAGGCAATACTGAGCTGCCATGGATCGGGGCGGGACTGGGACTTGCTCTGGCTTTCCTGGAGTTTTTCTATCTGTTTCAGCAGAAGAAACAGGATTTCTATTACAGCCTGCCTGTGAAAAAGAGTACAGTGTTTTGGAGCAGATATGTGCACGGAGCGCTTCAGGGGATTCTCCCGCTGGCGTTTGCTATGGGTACATGCGGGATTTTTCAGGCTGCGGTGGACGCAGAGTTTGCACTTTTTGCATGGAGTTATACGGGGAAGAGCTTCCTGGCTGCAACGGGAGTGTTCCTGATCTTTTACCATATCGGGATGCTTTGTATCACAGTCTGCGGGAATGCGTTTTCAGCGCTGGCCATGTGCGGCGTATCTATAGTTTATTTCCGCATACTGACGGGGAATGTGTTTGTCACATTTGCTTCCGGCTGGTTTCAGACTTATTACAGGATACCGCTTTTAGAGAAAATGAAGACACTGTTATCCCCGTTTTCACTGGCAGAGGCTCTGACCGGCAGAGATGTGTATGAGAAGCCTCTTGTACTGCGTTTTACGCCTTCGGCAGACCTCATTGCTGCAGCGCTGGCGTGGATCCTTCTCCTTCTTCTTTTCACTGCGCTCGCCAGCCGTAAGAGAAAGACAGAACGGACAGGGCGGATATTCGCGGTTTTAACTGCGGAGCGGATTGCAGAAGCAGGCATTTCATTTCTTGCAGGAGTCTGGGCAGCCGGATTTGCTCTGGATCTGTCAGGCATGATGGAGAGTGGAGGGA
>USKR01000299.1 GCA_900555215.1 uncultured Ruminococcus sp. | reverse complement strand
CCCCCTCACCAGGCGCTCAATCTGTACGGCAGAATTGTTCCAGTCAATATTCCCCATCTCTTTTGTGAGCATCTTGGCATATGCAGTCGGGCTCTCGCCCTGCTTCTCAAATACTGCCGTATGATCCTCCAGCGCTTTCAAAGTCTCCACGCAGAGCTCTGCCCCTGCCTGCGCCAGCTTGTCGTGCAGACTCTCACCGGTCTCGTCCTCAGCGATCGGGACTTCTCTTTTCATGATCATATCTCCCGTATCCAGACCTTCATCCATCTGCATAGTCGTCACGCCGGTCACGCTCTCCCCTTTGATGATGGACCATTGGATCGGCGCCGCGCCCCGATATTTAGGGAGAAGGGACGCATGGACATTGATGCAGCCATATGGCGTCATCTCAAGAATCTCTTTTGGGAGGATCTGTCCGAAGGCAATGACCACCATTACATCTGCATTGTATTTCCTGAGTTCTTCCACACACTCACGCTCGCGGATCCGCCGCGGCTGATACACAGGGATCCCGTGACTGATGGCAGCCTCTTTCACCGGCGGAAACTGCATTTCTTTGCCCCGCCCCTTCGGTTTGTCAGGCTGGGTTACTGCCAGGCACACCTCATGTCCCGCGCTGACCAGCGCTTCCAGAGTCCCTACAGAAAAATCCGGTGTTCCCATAAATATCACACGCATCGGCCCTATTCCTCCGTTTCTTCCTCTTCGCTATTGTCATATGTTACATCATGAAGCCCGTCCTCCGTCTTATCCACATAGAGCTGCCCATAGAGATGGTCGATCTCATGGCAGAATGCCCTTGCCAGCAGGCCTTCCCCTTCCATTTCAAAAGGTTCCATATCCTGGTTCAGCGCACGCACTTTCACATGCTCCGGGCGTGTAACAATCCCCCATTTTCCGGGCACGCTGAGGCACCCTTCTTCTCCGGTCTGCTCTCCGGACGTCTCGATGATCTCCGGGTTGATAAGCACGATCGGACCCTCACCGACATCGATCACTACAATCTTCTTGAGTACGCCGACCTGCGGCGCCGCAAGCCCTACACCGCACTTATCATACATCGTTTCCAGCATATCCCCGATCAGGATCTTTGTCCGAATCGTCATCTTCGGCACGTCCTTGCACTTCTTGGTCAAAATGTCGTCTCCAATCTCTCTCACTTCTCTGATTGCCATAAATGCCTCCTTTTCTCTGTGCCCGCACTCGCGGCGGGCCGTCTCCTCTTTCCCTGCACTCCGCGCGCACTTCGCGTCACGGGCCTACATGGGATTAAAATCAAACTGTATCCTCATCCTATCAAAACCAGAATTTATCTCAATATATTTTTCTACCCTGTCCTTTATCCCCACAAGCGCTCCGTAATTTTCTTCTTTAATATAAAGTACTCTGCGGTATATATCTTTAATTTTATCAATGCCCGGGCTTGCAGGACCGATCACCTCTGCCCCGGTCTGTCCGCGCGCCCGGAGGATGTACTCCTTCAGATAACGGCAGCCGGTTTCCAGAAGTGCTTCGTCCTCGCAGGAAACGAATACGGCAAGAAGATTCTCAGCCGGCGGATAGCCCATCAGTTCTCTGTACCGGATCTCTTCCTCGTAAAAGGTTTCATAATCCTGCGCCGCCGCCGTCACAATCGCATAATGATCCGGGCTGTACGTCTGGATCACAACTTCGCCATGCCGTTCCCCGCGTCCCGCGCGCCCCGCCGCCTGGGTCAGCAGCTGGAATGTTCTTTCACCCGAACGGTAATCATCTGTATAGAGTGACATATCCGCAGCAAGAATTCCCACAAGAGTAACATTTGGGAAATCATGCCCTTTTACGATCATCTGTGTCCCCACCAGTATATCCGCTTCCTCGTTTGCAAATGCGGAGAGTATCTTTTCATGCGAATCCTTTTTCCTTGTGGTGTCCATATCCATCCTCAGCACCCGGGCTCCCGGAAAAGATGCCTTCACGATGTCCTCGATCTGCTGGGTGCCTGCCCGGAATTCACCGATATGAGGCGAACCGCATTCCGGACACTCTCTTGCCCTTGGCGCGGAGTAGCCGCAGTAATGGCATCGCATCCTTCCGTCCCTGTGGACAGACAGGGAGACATTACAGTGGGGACACTTGATCACATGTCCGCACTCCCGGCAGGAAATAAATCCAGAATAACCTCTCCGGTTCAGAAACAACATGATCTGTTCTTTCTTGTCCAGCCGGTCCCTCATCAGCCCCGCCAGTTTCCTGCTTAAGATCGACCGGTTCCCGTCTTTTAATTCTTCCCTCAGATCAACAGTATATACTTCTGCCATCTCCTGCATCCTGGACCGGTTCTTCATCTCGAAGAGAATATACTCTCCTCGCCTCGCCCTGTACATTGCTTCCATCGAAGGAGTGGCACTTCCCAGCACCACGCTTGCGCCTTCTGACTGAGCCCGTTTTATGGCGGTCTCCCTGGCATGATACCTGGGCGTCTGTTCACTTTTATAGGTCGGTTCATGTTCCTCATCGATCACGATCAGTCCCAGATCCGGGAATGGTGTAAACAGCGCTGACCTCGGTCCGATCATCACGTCCACCTGTCCGCCGCGCGCCCTCATCATCTGGTCATACCTCTCTCCAGATGAAAGCCGTGAATTCATGATAGACACCCTGTCCCCGAACCGGCGGTAAAACCGCATCACAGTCTGATATGTCAG
>USKR01000298.1 GCA_900555215.1 uncultured Ruminococcus sp. | reverse complement strand
CTCCAGGGCAGGGGATATCCTTGATCTTGCCACAGGCATAGACCTCATCAAAAAGAGCGGTGCATGGTATGCGTACGAAGGCGAGAAGATCGGTCAGGGCAGGGAGAATGCAAAGACCTATCTGGAGAATCATCCCGAATTGATGGAAGAGCTGGATCGGAAGGTGCGCGCGCATTATAATCTGTCAGGAGCAGAAGGAGAAGGTGCAAAAGAGGATCCGGATAAGAAAGATGCGGGAAAATCGGATGAAAAAAAACAGACCGCACAAAAGAAAGCGGGACAGGACAGTGACCTGGCTCTCAAAGGCGGAAAGGCATAATGACAGTCACAAAAATAGAACCGCTGACTAAGATCAAATTTAAAATCTATCTTGACGGCAGCTTCGCGTTTGTTCTGTATAAAGGAGAATTATCACGGTTCGGCATCACGGCAGGCGCGGAAATCTCAGAAGAGACGGTGGAAAGAATCCGCAAGGAAGTGATCTTCAAGCGGGCAAGGCTGCGCGCCATGCATCTTCTGGAAGATATGGACCGGACAGAGGAGGGGCTGCGGGAGAAACTGCGTCAGGGTCTCTATCCGGAGGATGCGTCAGAAGACGCGATCCGGTATGTAAAGTCTTTCGGATATCTGGACGATGCCAGATACGCGGAGAATTTTGTGCGGAGCAGGCAGGGCAGCAAAAGCCGGAGGGAGATCCAGGCACTTCTGCTTAGAAAGGGTATAACATCCGATAAGATCGAGGCTGCCTTTGAGTCATGCTGCAGCGAGGATGGCGGTGGTGAAGAGGAGGCGATCCGGAAAATCCTGAAGAAAAAAGGGTTCTCCCCGGAGGAGTCTGACGAGGTACAGACACGGAAAATATATGCCTATCTGGCTCGGAAAGGATTCCGCTTTGACACTGTCCGTCAAGTGATACAAAACTATAATGAGAATGCTTGACATTGTTGTGAAAACAGTATAAAATTTAAGTGTTGTATTTAAGTGATATGTACAATGAAAATTAAATAAGGAGGTGCTCCTGTGCAATTAAGTTTAGGCTTATGTATAGTAATTGCCGCGGCCCTCGCGTTGATAGTTGGGATTATTTCTCACTTTGTTACGGTTTCCAATCTTAAGAAAAATGCTGAGAGCAAGATCGGGAATGCGGAAGCAAAGGCGAGAGAGATCATCGACGATGCTGTGAAAACTGCTGAGACAACGAAGAAAGAAGCTCTTTTGGAAGTTAAGGAAGAGTCCATCAAGACAAAGAATGATCTTGAAAAGGAGACTAAGGAGAGAAGAGCTGAGTTGCAGCGCTATGAAAAAAGAGTGCTCGCAAAAGAAGAGGCGGTTGACAAGCGTTCTGACGCCCTGGAACATCGGGAGTCAAAGCTTACAGCAAAGGAAGAACAACTTCGCCAGCGTGAAGCCAAGGTAGATGAGCTGAGTCAGAAACGTGTACAGGAACTGGAACGAATCTCAGGACTTACCTCCGAACAGGCAAAAGAATATCTGTTGAAAACTGTTGAAGAAGATGTTAAGCATGACACTGCGAAGATGGTCAGGGAGCTGGAGGCTCAGGCAAAAGAAGAAGCCGACAAGAAGGCGAAAGAGTATGTAGTCAATGCGATCCAGAGATGTGCCGCTGACCATGTCGCAGAGACGACGATCTCTGTCGTACAGCTTCCGAGCGATGAGATGAAAGGCCGCATCATCGGACGTGAGGGAAGAAATATCCGAACGCTTGAGACGCTTACAGGCGTAGAGCTTATTATTGACGATACGCCGGAAGCGGTCGTATTATCCGGATTTGACCCGATACGCCGTGAGGTGGCAAGGATCGCCCTCGAGAGGCTGATCGTAGATGGACGTATCCATCCGGCGAGAATTGAGGAAATGGTAGAGAAGGCGCAGAAAGAAGTCGATACCATGATCAGAGAAGAAGGAGAGGCCGCTGCCCTTGAAGTGGGCGTGCCTGGCATCCATCCGGAACTGATCCGGCTTCTCGGACGCATGAAGTTCAGGACGAGTTACGGACAGAATGCCCTTAAGCATTCTATTGAGGTTGCGCAGCTCGCAGGGCTTCTGGCAGGAGAAATCGGTATTGATGTCAGAATGGCAAAACGCGCCGGACTTTTGCATGATATAGGAAAATCGATCGACCATGATGTAGAAGGGTCACATATCCAGATAGGTGTGGATCTCTGTAGAAAATATAAGGAGTCTGCAACTGTCATTAATGCTGTGGAAGCACATCATGGGGATGTGGAGCCACAGACTCTGATCGCGTGCGTAGTGCAGGCTGCTGATACGATTTCAGCGGCACGGCCGGGTGCGAGACGCGAAACCATCGAAACATACACAAACAGATTGAAACAGTTAGAAGAGATTACCAACCAGTTTAAAGGTGTGGATAAGTCTTTTGCCATCCAGGCAGGTAGAGAGATTCGTGTTATGGTAGTTCCAGAGCAGGTATCTGATGATGATATGGTGCTTCTGGCCAGGGATATCGCAAAGCAGATCGAATTCGAACTTGAGTATCCCGGACAGATTAAAGTAAATGTAATCCGTGAGTCACGGGCGACAGATTACGCGAAATAGCAATGGATCATAACAACAGATGAAAGGTCAGCCCTTGTCGCAAGACGGGGGCTTTCTTTTGTATGACGGGCATGCCGTCAGTCTGTGGTGAAAGTCCACGAGGGGCGTAGT
>USKR01000297.1 GCA_900555215.1 uncultured Ruminococcus sp. | reverse complement strand
CTGGGCGGAGCCGCAGTGATCGCTGCTGTATTTGCAGGCATGCTTGTAAAAAAGAATGCGGACATAGAGGAACAATACCGTCATTCACAGAAAAATGAGTCATATGCGCTCGCTCTGCTGAGTGCTCAGTACCTGAAGGATGGGGACCGTTATGCCGCAGTGGAGAGTGCGCTGGCAGCACTGCCGCAGGGGGACGATGACAGGCGTCCGGCGTCTGCCGCGGCTGAGTATGCTCTGAGCAACGCTCTTTATGCATATTGTGACAAAGAGATGCGTGTGGACTGTATGATTCGGCAGGATACACCAATAGCCGATATTGTAGTGTCATCAGACGGCAGTCTGGCTGTCACCGTTGATGAATTTGGCTGTGTGAGAGGATATGACGGAAAAAACGGGATCTGCAAATGGGAGAGAGTGCTGGAGGAAGTAAAAGGAGAGCAGGGTGTGCTCTTTCTTCCGGAAAATGGGAATATGGTTCTGTGTGACGGGTTTTCGGAAATGATTCTCCTGAATACGAGGACCGGAGCAGAGGAGAATCGTATTGACTATAAACAAATTTCATCCATTGAGAAAGCGGTTTCGCCAGACGGGGAAATGATAGCTGTGTATGAACAGTATAAAGAAGACGGGGAAGTGGAAGAAGATGAAAAGATCAGTTTCTATTCTTCTTCCACTGGCAGTATTCTGGCACAGACAGAGAATATGGAGCTGACTGATGAAGGGACTTCTCTCTCCGACGTCTGTTTTTCTCCGGATGGGCGCTTTTTTGCTGCTGTGATTGAATATTATAAAGAAGATCGTTTTGAACTATGGGTCTTTAATACAACTGACGGAAGTCTTATTGGAAAAGAAAACTATGCAGTGCAGGGGCTTTTTTCAGAAGAGATCCGGATAGAATTCTGCACGGAGGAAGATCTTTTTTTATATTGGACGGAATATACAGACATATATGAAAAAAGCATGGAATTTGCAATATATTCCTGTACGGAAATGAAATTTACAATTCGGAATTCGTATAACATGGAACTGGTGGAAGACGATGAGTCGCCGTTATATCTCATGGGACAAGATGCGGCTGTCTGTTTTTATGATACCTGTGCAATTTATTTCAGCTTCCATACGGGAGAGGCTAAACTCGTACACAATCTGCCGGCTCCTGTACAGAGTGCACACTGGAAAGATGGAAGAGAACTGGATTTTCGGGTGGTTATGGAAAATGGCAGCTGCGGTACGCTTAATATCAATTCCCTGGAGTTTAGAAATGAGTACGGAGATTCCTGGACAAGCGGCATTGACCTGAACTATGCCTTGTCAGGTGGAGTTCTGGAAGGAGAATTTGTATTCGGTATCCCGGATGATGACAGCAGCAGTGTGGTCATCTTAAGAAAAACAATGGATAAGAATTACACGGTTCCCATATCGGACGAAAATGGAGAAATATCTTCTGACTATACACATTGCTGGGATCGGATATATCCGTTCCCGTCAGGAGATATTATCCTTGCAGCGAATTTGTATGGCGATGTGCTGTGGTTTCTGGATGCTTCCACATTTATACCAAAATCATCGGCAGAGGTACCGGAGGATTACGATGATATCAACAGGATGGAGTTTTTTGGCTTTTCTGCCGATGGGCAGGAGCTGATTTTCAGCGAGTCGGTCTATGATATGGAGAACGGAATCTTTTACAGATATGAAGATCTGGATGAGTTCGGCGGTCGTCATATGTGTACGGCTCCGGGCAGTCCTGTGATTTCAGCTGACATTGACCTGGATGGAGATGATCCGTGAGATCAGGTTTACCGAAGAAGACCGCTATATACTAGTGTGGGATGATGCCCACACAGTTTCGGTCTATAATACGGAAAACGGAAAAAAAGAGGGCAGCTTCCACCTGCAAGGAGCGGGAGAACATTCGGAATTTGACGTACTGGAAGAGAGCGGAGATGAAATCATGTATTTGTGGGATCTGACAGGCGAAACGCAGGGATTAAGAATATCCATGGAGGAATGGACTCAGACTGCATCGATTCCCGGAATGAAAACCTATCTGCCCGAAACAAAGGCGATTATAAAATCAGATCCGGAAAGCGGGGAGACTCGCGTGTACCCTGCGTATACGTTGGAAGACCTGATAAAAAAAGGAAGGAAGCTGACAGAAGGCAAATCTGACACTTGAATTACAGAGAGTTTGTAAAGGAGCTGTGCGGGAGTATTTCCTGACAGCTTCTTTTTGATGCTATCTTAAAAATTTTAAGTCATGTCTTGTTTTTTTCTCCGTTTCATCCGTTATACTTTACAGAAAGCTTTCAAATTGTTTTTATTACCCAGTTTTGCAGAAAGGAATCGCACGTGTTTCATTACAGATCACCGGATCGGATCATTTATGATGAAGAATACAGGGACAGGCTTATCAGGGAGAATTATGCGGATATTTACGCTTACTGCTTCCGTCACCTGGGGCACAGGGAGACTGCCGAGGACCTCACCCAGGAGACGTTCCTCAGATTCCTAAGGAACGTGGAGCGCTACCGGGAATATGGAAAAATCAAAAACTATCTGTATGTGGTCGCCGGAAATGTGATCCGGGACCATTACAGGAAGCATAAGGAAATCCCTGTGGAACAGGAGTTCAGTGCGGAGCGGGATCCGATGCCGGACATGGCTGTGGAGTATGCCGCGGAGCGGGTCGGGGTGAGG
>USKR01000296.1 GCA_900555215.1 uncultured Ruminococcus sp. | reverse complement strand
ATAGACAGGGTAAAGAATCAGTGTAATCTTATCTGGCTGGAGAATCTGAATCTGCGAGGCAGCTATAAGGCGGTCATTCTGGACTATATCAGGGAAAAATACCTGGATCTTTTGCCTCTTTATAAGGAAATCTATATCCATGGAAGCCGTCTGTATTGGGAGACTCTGGATATGCGCCTGAAAGAATATGCGAAGGAAAGCGGTCTGAAATATGTCCGGGATGATGACAGTATAAAAAATCCCTTTGACGCTCCGCCGGTAATCGTGAATTATTTTTATCATGAGGAAGTGAAGAAGTCCGCAAAGAAAGGAAAGTGAATGTATGCCGGAATTGCCTGAAGTTGAGACGATAAAGAGAATCCTTGCGCCGCAGATAACAGGTCAAAGCATTGTATCTACAGAAATGCGCAATGCGCAGGTTATAGCGTATCCATCCCCGGATATTTTCGCAAGGATGGTATGCAGAGGGACAATTACAGGTATGAGCAGACGAGGAAAGTATCTTGCTATTCATCTGACAGGCGGAGACAGGATCATTATTCACCTTCGCATGACGGGGCAACTCCTTGTGACGCCTGCGGATTATCCGGAAGAGAAACACACGCATTTAATATTGAATCTTTCAGGAGGGAAACAGATTCGATATATTGATGTTCGCCGTTTTGGGCGCTTCTGGTGTTTGAGCAGCGGGGAGAACAATGAGATTGCCGGAATGGATAAGCTGGGTATTGAGCCGACAGATGATAGACTGACAGCATCCTATCTTAAGTCTGTACTTGGAAATAGAAAGACGCCGATTAAGGAGATGCTGCATGATCAGAGTATTATCGCCGGAATCGGAAATATCTACTCAGATGAGATACTGTATGCGGCAGGGATTTATCCGGGAAGGCGATGCGTGGATATGAAAGATAATGACTGGCAGTGTCTTGCAGAACAGATACCGGCTGTCATCCGGTGGGGAATCGAAGCAAACCACATGACACCGGAGGAGTACCTTGCCGGGAAAGGTAAGGAGTATCGAAATACGCCAATTTTAAAAGCCTATGGCCATGAGGGGCAGCCGTGCAGTAAATGCGGCACATTATTTAAAAGGATAAGGGTGGGCGGACGCAGCAGCACCTATTGTCCGGTTTGCCAAAAAGAGTTTTTGTGATCCAATACAAATGTAAAAATGTAATGGAACAGATAACGTTACTGACTTGTGGGTTTCACATAAGTGAAGCCTGCAGGTCTTTTTTTTATGTTTTTTTTTGCGCCTTGGGCTGAGGGGGTTGATTTTTTCGGTAGTAGGTGAAAGGAGGTAGTCACCGATGGAGAACATGAAGATTTTTGAAATGGCTGACAGGCTCAAGACGCTGCAGGAACGCAAGAAAGACCTGGAAGCACAGTCTAAGGCGCTTGTGGCAGAGATCGCCGAACTGGACGAACAGCTTTCCGATGCCATGACAGAAGCCGAACTTGACCGCTTCTCCCGCAACGGCAGCACGTTTTACTTGAAGAGCAGGCTCTTCGCATCTCCGGCAGCAGGTCGGAAGGATGAGATGATGCAGGCACTGAAGACGAACGGTTACGCCAGCCTGGTGATGGAGACGGTCAATGCAAATACCCTCGCATCCTTTATTAAGGAACAGAGGGAAGCTACTGGCGAAGATGTCCCGGCATGGCTTCATGATACCGTCAGCACCTACGAAAAGGTATCGGTCGGTATCCGCAAGTCGTAAAAACATCGATTCACTGCATCAACGAAAAAATCAGAACTTATTTCATAGGAGGACATGGATATGTCAGAGAAAAAGAATACAGAAATCACAGAAACCGGAAGCTTTGCTGCTCTCGCCAACATGGACATGCTGAACGAAGCGATGGCGGACGACTGCCAGGGACTGGAGTTCTCCTTTGACCGGGTAAAGCTCCCGGCAGGCGGCGGAACAGCCTTTGAGATTCCTTCCGCTGAGAGCGATGAGACGGAGATGTCAAAGGATATCTCAGGGGTGATCGTGTATAACCATCCCGCCTACGCCTATTACCGCGACAAGTATACCGGAGGGAACAATCCGCCGGACTGCGGCTCTTTTGACGGAGTGACTGGCATCGGTACTCCCGGAGGAAGCTGCCAGAACTGCCCGTACAACAAGTTTGGAAGCGGCGAAGGCCAGAGCAAGATGTGCAAAGCGGATCTACCGGGAATATCTTGAGGGAAGGAGTTACTACGATATTGGCAGGGGGCTGATGGCAGACGGGATCAAAACCGCAGCAGGAAAGGACGTGTGGCTTGCAAGTACGCTGAAGAAGATCCTTCAGAACGAGAAGTACATCGGGGATGCTCTCCTGCAGAAGACGGTCACCACAGATTTTCTTACGAAGAAACGGGTGGTCAACAAGGGCATTGTTCCGCAATACTATGTAGAGAACAGCCATGAAGCAATCATTCCCAGAGAAATTTATATGCAGGTGCAGGAAGAAATCGTCCGGCGGGCACACCTGCAGACGGGTACCGGAAAACGCCGGGTCTATAGCGGAAAGTATGCTCTGTCAAGCATTGTGTTCTGCGAACATTGCGGAGATGTGTTTCAGCGAACCCACTGGAATCTGCCAAGCGGGAAAACGATTGTGTGGCGATGTGTGAGTCGGCTTCATAAGAAAACCAGCGGGATAGACTGTCCGGCGAGAACCGTAACGGAGACTGACCTTCATAAAGTT
>USKR01000295.1 GCA_900555215.1 uncultured Ruminococcus sp. | reverse complement strand
CCCGCGTCGATCCCGAGAAATGCCTTCCCCTTATAAGTGGCAAGATCTTTGACCGGCACCTGGTGTTTTGCGTGGCGTGCGGTAAATTCTTCAAATTCTTCGGTCGTCGCAAAGAGAGGATCCAGCCGCTCGACTTCGATTTCCATCTGAATGCGGTTCTCCAGGCGGTTCTGGAGCTCGCGCAGAGCGACAGGCGTATCTTTCTTCGAATTCAGCGCGGAACCGATGGCTGCGAATAAGTGAGAGTGGTTCGGCGCGATAATGTGTTCGTCATCCAGCTTCAGCGTGCGGATGAAAGCTTCCCTCAATTCGGAGAGGAAGTGAAGCGGACCGCCAAGGAACGCCACATGTCCACGGATCGGTTTACCGCAGGCAAGACCGCTGATGGTCTGGTTTACCACTGCCTGGAAGATAGACGCCGCAAGGTCTTCCTTGGAGGCTCCTTCGTTGATCAGCGGCTGAATGTCAGACTTGGCAAACACACCGCAGCGGGCCGCGATGGAATAGAGCGCCTGATAATTTTTTGCGTACTCGTTCAGACCGGAAGCGTCCGTCTGCAGGAGAGATGCCATCTGGTCGATAAAAGAACCTGTACCTCCGGCACAGACTCCGTTCATGCGCTGTTCGACATTTCCGCCTTCAAAATAAATGATCTTGGCATCCTCACCGCCCAGTTCGATGGCGACGTCTGTCTGCGGCGCGTAGTCCTGGAGCGCAGTGGATACCGCGATGACCTCCTGGACAAATGGCACGCCCAGGTGTTTGGCCAGGGTCAGGCCGCCGCTTCCGGTGATGACCGGAGAGACCTGGATGGGGCCCAGCTTGTAGAGAGCCCGTCCTAAAAGGTCGGAGAGTGTCTCCTGGATATTGGCAAAATGCCGCTCGTAATCGGAGAAGAGTACTTCGTTTTCTTCGTCCAGAATCGCAATTTTAACTGTAGTGGAACCGATATCGATCCCAAGAGTATGTAATTCTTTCAGACTCATTGTATAATCCCCAATCTTTTGTACTAAAATTTATATGAGTTCTTTCTTATTAAATGCATTCACGCATTTTACAACAATCTACATTATACGACACGGATTTTGAAAAAACAATTGTTATTATTATGCGGGATTTGAAAATAATTCCTGTTATTATGGATATTTTATATAAAGATGATGTTAAACCTCTGAAAAGGCGAAACATGTATTTGACAAACAAAAAGGCGGACGTTACAATTGTATCGATTGTTATCATTTTGAATTCCATATGTAAGGAGTAGGATCGATTTGAATTGGCTGGATAAATTAGAAAGGAAACTGGGACGTTTTGCAATCCCGAACCTGACTGTGTACCTGCTGGCAGGGTATGTTATAGGTTTCGGAGTGATGTATCTGATGCCTGACCTTCTGGGATGGCTCACCCTGGAACCGGCGCTGATCGTGCGGGGGCAGGTGTGGAGGCTTGTATCATGGGTTCTCATACCGCCGGCGAGGTATCCGATTTCTCTTTTATTCCTGATATTGCTGTACTATTCACTGGGAACAGCTTTGGAGCGTACGTGGGGGACATTCAGGTATAATGTATATATTTTCTCCGGGCTGATTTTTACTGTTCTGGGAGTATTTATCCTTTACGCGGTATATTTCTTCGGATTTCATGTGGAGCTGCCGCTCTCGCTGGCGGGAATGGTCAGCACGAACTATATCACCATGTCCATTTTCCTGGCATTTGCAGCAATCTATCCGGAGATGGAAGTATATCTGTATTTTATCCTGCCGATCAAGATGAAATGGATGGCGCTTGTCTATGCGGCGATGGCGCTGTACTATTTTATCCGTGGAGGGATCGTTACCCGTGTGGCGATCGGAGCGTCTCTTTTAAACTTTGTGATCTTCTTCCTGTCTTCGCGCAATATGAAGAGATTTTCTCCGAAGGAGAGGGTGCGCAAGGCAAAATTTAAACGGCAGTCAGCCCCTCATATGCAGTATTCCAACGGGGCGAAACACCGCTGTGCAGTGTGCGGGAGGACGGAGCTTGACGATCCGTGCCTGGAGTTCCGTTTCTGCTCCAAATGCAACGGGAATTATGAATATTGCCAGGACCACCTGTTTACACATGAACATGTGAAATAGGCAGGATGATATATTTTAAAAAGGAGAGTACCAGAACTGATGAAAAAGACAAAAGTTGTTTGCACGATGGGACCTAATACGAATGACAGAGAGCTTATGAAAAAGCTGATAGAGAATGGCATGGATGTGGCTCGTTTCAATTTTTCGCACGGCGACCATGAGGAGCAGAAAGGCAGAATGGACCTTCTCAAAGAGCTTAGAGCCGAACTCCATACGAACACAGCGATCCTCCTTGATACTAAGGGACCGGAAATCCGCACGGGTGTGCTGAAAGACGGTAAAAAGATCACTCTGGAAACAGGAGCGCAGTTTACGCTGACAGTGGATGAGATCGTAGGAGATCAGAACAGAGTGTCCATTAGCTATGAAGGTCTTGTACAGGATGTAGATGCAGGAAAACTCATCCTGATCGATGACGGTCTGATCGGACTGAAGGTGATTTCAAAGACAGAGAGGGATATTGTCTGTGAAGTTGTCAATGGCGGCGAATTAGGAGAGAAAAAAGGCGTGAATGTACCGAATGTGGCAGTGCGCCTTCCTGCGATCACAGAGAAGGATAAAGACGATATCCGTTTCGGCGTGGAGCAGGGAA
>USKR01000294.1 GCA_900555215.1 uncultured Ruminococcus sp. | reverse complement strand
TCCCCCTGTCTGTACGGTTTCTTATTTTTAAACAATCCTTTTTCTACTTTATCAGCACTCTTCTGCTATTTTAAACAAAAGTCTCTCTGTGTCTTTCCAGCCAAGGCACGGATCGGTGATAGATTTTCCATACACTCTGTTCTCATCTATCTTCTGGCATCCTTCCTCAAGGTAGCTCTCGATCATGACACCTTTGATCAGCGTCTTAAGTTCCGGATTATATTTCCGGCTGTGGAGCACCTCGCTCACGATGCGTATCTGCTCCCTGAACTGTTTATTTGAATTAGAATGATTTGCATCCACTATTGCCGCAGGGTTTTTAAGTTCACGCTTTTGATACATGTCAAGGAGACGGATCAGATCTTCGTAATGATAGTTCGGAATACATGTACCGTACTTATCCACTCCACCCCTTAAGATTACATGAGCCAGGTCATTTCCGTCCGTAGTCACATCCATTCCCCTGTAGATGAAGGTATGTGAGCTCTGCGCTGCCACAACAGAATTGAGCATCACTGAAAAATCACCGCTGGTCGGATTTTTCATCCCCACCGGGATATCCATTCCGCTTGCGGTCAGCCGGTGCTGCTGATTCTCAACGGAACGGGCGCCAATCGCCTCATAGGAAAGAATATCATCCAGATAGCTTCTGTTCTCAGGATAAAGCATCTCATCCGCGGCTGTAAGTCCGCTCTCCTTAATCGCCCTTGTGTGCAGCTTTCTTATGGCAATAATCCCTGCCAGCAGATCCGGAGCCTGATCCGGCTCCGGCTGATGGAGCATTCCTTTGTACCCTTCGCCGGTAGTACGGGGCTTATTTGTGTATATTCTGGGGATGATCATAAGCCGGTCACAAACTTTTTCATTTACGCTGGCAAGCCGGTTCACATACTCACAGACAGAATCTTCATTGTCTGCGGAACACGGTCCCACGATCACAATAAACTTATCGGACTTTCCGGTGAAAATATCCCGGATCTCCCGATCCCTTTTTCTTTTGATCCCCAGAATCTCCTCCGAAAGCGGGTACTCTGCTTTGAGATCCGC
This sequence comes from uncultured Ruminococcus sp., assembly GCA_900555215.1. Taxonomy (GTDB): domain Bacteria; phylum Bacillota; class Clostridia; order Lachnospirales; family Lachnospiraceae; genus Mediterraneibacter; species Mediterraneibacter excrementipullorum. Next base: position 1,668 of record USKR01000294.1, on the reverse strand, counting down.
CGGAAGCGGCAGTTCTGCATTTATCTTCATTCCCATTTCTCATGCCTCCAAAAAAATACTGTGTTAAGCAAGACGATAAGCCGGGTTATGTCGTGGGCGATCATCTGTCTAGGCACAGCGTCGCCGCTGTGCTCGAGCGACCAACCTGAAGCGCGGCGGGCAGCCGCATTGCTTCTATCCGGTCTTGCTTCGGATGGGGTTTACATGTGCCCTCTCTGTTACCAGCGAGGCGGTAGTCTCTTACACTGCCTTTCCACCCTTACCCGGACGGAGAGCTCAAAAGAAGCACTCTGTCTTCTCCTCAGTTCTCCGCCCGGGCGGTTTATTTCTGTTGCACTGGCCTTGGAGTCACCTCCACCGGACGTTATCCGGCATCCTGCCCTGTGAAGCCCGGACTTTCCTCGTCTGCGGCCTTTCGGCACCTGCAGCCGCGATCGCCTGTCTTACTTAACACAGTATTTGATTATACTATATGAAAATTAAAAATGCCACTGTTTCTTGACAATTAAAACTTATTCTCCTGGAACTGTCTTTTCCTTCAAACGGTCGTTGAGCATCTGACACAGCTTTGGTATCACGGTTTCAAATTCTGCTCCATACCATCTCGGTTCACCGGATCCTGCCGTTGCCTCTATACAGTCGACTACAAAATCAGCGGCCAGCGCCAGCGATTCTCCGAGCTCAAGCCCTCTCATAAGTCCTCCCGTCACTGTAGACGCAAATATATCCCCCGTACCGTGATAGGACTGTTCACAATGCTTTGTAAAATATGAGAATTCTTTTCCATCCCGATCAAGATAAACCACTCCCAGTCTGCCCGGATCAAAACTGACTCCCGTAAGGACTGCCGTGCCGCAGCCGAGCTCAAGCAGGCGCTCCAGCATCTCCCGGATATAGGCTTTTTCATATGTCGTCCGATAAGGCATACCGGTAAGGAAAGACGCCTCTGTAATATTCGGCAGGATCACGTCCGCCCTCCTGCATACCTCAGCCATAGCCATAGGGAAGTCACTGTCAAATGCAGGATACAATTTCCCATTGTCCGCCATAGCCGGATCTACTACCGTCAGCGTATCTTTTTCCGAAAACCGTTCTATAAACCCGGCGATCTGCACACATTGCTGTTTTGATGCCAGATAGCCGGTATAAATGCCGTCAAAAGTAATATCCTGTTTTTTCCACATATCCGATATGGGTTCGATCTGATCCGACAGATCCGCACAGGTAAAATCACTGAACATCGTATGATTGGACAGAACTGCTGTCGGAAGGATGCCGCACTCTGATCCCATTGCTGATATGATCGGCAGCGCCACGGTAATAGAGCAGCAGCCGATACAGGAAATGTCCTGAATTGTCACGATCCGTTTCATAATGGTACACCTCTCTGTCAAAAGTCTCTTAGAAAAGTATACCAAATATGGTTTGGTTTAAAATAGCCAGAATAGCGTTTTCTCACCAGTCCAGTTTATCAAAAGCCTCCTGCTCCCTCATCAACTAACAGCGCATCCCCATCCGCCGCGGATGTCGCAAGCTCATCACACCGCTCATTCTGAGGATGTCCGTCGTGCCCTTTTACCCAGTGGAAACTTGCACTGTGCGGTTCTTTTGCACGCAGAAGGCGCTTCCACAGATCCACGTTTTTAACCGGTTCATTCTTGCCGCGCT
>USKR01000293.1 GCA_900555215.1 uncultured Ruminococcus sp. | reverse complement strand
TTCCTCATTGAGAAGGTCGATGATCGCCTTCTTCACAGCTTCCGGCGCCGGCACATTCGGGTTGCCGAGGCTGAAATCAAATACATTCTCAGCGCCGTAAATCTTTGCAAGGCGGTTTCCCTCCTCAAACATCGCGCGGATCGCCGAACTGTTTGCCACCATGTTTTCCATTTTCTTTGAAATCATCTGTTGTCACTCCTTTTCTTTTACAACGCCCTTTTCTTCCAGGAACGCCGGCCTGTATGAAAGTTTCGCCTTCCGGAGCCCTTCCGCCCCGGTGTCTTCTTCTCTGTTCACATATTTGTAATCCATACACTCATGCTGTACGAACTGCTGGTTGATCATGGGATAAGCGCCCTCCACATCAGGGAACGCCTTCTCGATATGGACCACAAAAGTATCCGAACACAACGGTTCACCCACTGTGAAAGCCACGATCCGCTCGCCGATCTTAAGGACTCCTCCCCTTAAGCCCAGTTCTTTGTACAGGCGCAGGGAGTTGAGCGTCACACACATTTCCGCATTTTTCTCCGGGTCATCCTCGCACCCGTTCTGGTTTCTCCATTTGAGCGCCATCTGGAAACAGTCCTCCACATTGGAATCGCTCAACTGTTCATATGTCCAATCCGGATACAGGTTCTTAAATTTATTAATATGATTGCGCTTTCCATGGAGCTTTTTGCCTGCCAGAGCAGCAAGTTTCTCTGACTCATAGACATAATCTGCTATATCTCTGTCATATTCCACTTCAAATCTGCCCGGATACCATGTCTCAAGCTGCGCGAACATCTCCGGAGTCACATTGTACAGAACAAACGGGCATCCCTTCTCCCTGGAATACTCCATCAGAAATTCCAGCGCCTTTCTGACATTGTCCGGCTCGCCTGCAGGATAGGAAAACGCCAGCCCGTTATCTTCGCTCATGAACACGAGAGCGTCCTCTATAACGGCGTATTTTACTTTATAGTGCCTGGACCAGAGATACACATTCACAAACGTGCGCTCACAGCTCCTGCTGGGCGCTTTTTCAAAATATGAGGATATGATCTCCCTGTCTTCCAGCTCCGGCCGTTTAAATACTGGTTCTGTCATTTATCATCAGTCCTCCATCTTTGCCAGTTTCGCAGTCTGGTCAGCCGCGATCAGACTGTCGATAATCTCATCCAGATCTCCGTTCAGGACGGAATCCAGCTTATGCAGAGTCAGCTTGATCCTGTGGTCTGTCACGCGCCCCTGAGGGAAGTTATAAGTGCGGATCTTTTCCGAACGGTCTCCTGTCCCGATCTGGCTCCTTCTCGCCTCCGCCTCAGACGCCTGCTGTTTCTCAAGTTCAAGGTCATACAGCTTGGAGCGCAGCAGGCGGAACGCTTTCTCCTTGTTCTGAAGCTGCGATTTCTCCGTCTGGCTGTAAATTACGATACCTGTAGGGAAATGAGTCAGGCGGACCGCAGAGTCTGTCGTGTTGACACACTGACCTCCGTTTCCGGATGCACGCATCACATCGATACGGATATCTTTCTCATCGATCACTACGTCCACTTCCTCCGCTTCCGGCATGATCGCCACGGTCACTGTGGAAGTGTGGATCCGGCCGCCGCTTTCCGTCTCGGGAACACGCTGCACACGATGCACGCCGCTCTCATATTTCAGCCGGGAATACGCTCCCTGACCCGTGATCATGAACACGCATTCCTTAAAACCGCCGATCCCATTCTCATTTAAAGAAATAAGCTCTGTCTTCCAATGGCGGCTGTCTGCATAATGTACATACATACGGTAGATCTCAGCCGCAAAAAGAGCCGCCTCGTCACCCCCTGCTCCGGCGCGGATCTCAACGATAACGTTCTTGTCATCATTCGGGTCTTTAGGAAGGAGGAGGATCTTCAGCTCCTGTTCCAGCTCTTCCACGCGCTTCCTGGATTCATTCAGCTCTTCCTTAGCCAGCTCGCGCATTTCTTCATCGGACTCTTCCTCGAGCATGGCAAGGCTGTCATCAATATTCTGCTTACACTTTTTGTATTCGTTGTATGCTTCCACGATAGGCGCAAGGTCGCTCTGCTCTTTCATCAGCTTGCGGAATCTCTGCTGATCATCCGCTGCTCCCGGTTCCTGGAGCTCCCCCATCACCTCTTCATAACGAATCAATAGATCATCTAATCTGTCAAACATTTTCCTTTGTCCTTTTCTATCAAACTTTACATTATCTAACTATATCTTCCATATACGACCCGGTCAAGCCCTGCCAGGTCTTTTTTTACCCGGACTTCTGTAAACCCGGCATCACGCATCAACGCGCTGACATCCTCCGCCTGGTCATATCCGATCTCAAAGATCAGATATCCTCCCGGGAACAGATGCTCCCGCGCCTCCTCTGTAATACGCCGGTAGAAATACAGGCCATCCTCTTTCCCGTCCAGCGCTTCCCGCGGGTCATGCAGACGTACTTCTTCCTGGAGTACGTCAATCTCTGCGCTGCGTATATAAGGAGGATTAGACAGGATCATGCCATACTTTTTGCAGATATTCTCAAACAAGTCTCCACAGACGAACTCCGCGCGGATCCCTAATGCCCTGGCATTCTGATGAGCAACAGCGAGCGCCTTTTCCGAAAAATCCGAACCTGTACCTTCAATGCTGTCTGCCGGGCAGCCCGCATAATGCAGGACACTGATCAGTATACAGCCTGAACCGGTACACATATCCAGTATCTGCAGCT
>USKR01000292.1 GCA_900555215.1 uncultured Ruminococcus sp. | reverse complement strand
ACAACTCAAATTTATGCGAAGATTGTCTTGAAAATACTGATCAAAGGAGCCGGGGATCTTGCAACGGGGATCGCTTCCAGGCTGTATGGCGCAGGGCACCAGATCATAATGACGGAAATCCCGGTACCTCTCACAGTGCGCCGTACAGTGGCGCTGTCGAGGGCAGTCTATGAAGGCAGTGCGGAAGTGGAAGAGATGAGAGCGTTTCGGGCGGATTCTCAGGTAGAAGCCGGTGAAGTTTTAAGCCGGGGGGATATCCCGGTGATGGTGGACCCGGAGGCTGAGTGCCGGAGCTGGTATGAGCCGGATGTGATCGTGGACGCGATCCTGGCAAAGAAAAATCTCGGGACAGAGATCACGGACGCTCCCTTTGTCATTGGAGTGGGACCGGGCTTTACTGCCGGAAATGACTGCCACTGTGTAGTGGAGACGAAGAGGGGACATACACTGGGAAATGTGATATGGCAGGGGAGCGCGATTCCCAATACAGGCGTTCCCGGCAACGTGGGCGGCTTCACCATTGAGCGTTTGATCCGGGCGTCAGCATCAGGAAAGATAGAGCCCAGAGTCAAAATAGGAGACTATGTGGAGGCGGGACAGGTCGTTGCCCTGACAGGCGGGAAACCGGTATATGCTCAGATGAGCGGAATCATCCGCGGTATGCTCCAGCAAGGAGTCTGTGTCCCGGAAAATCTGAAGATCGGAGATATTGACGCCAGGGCAGAAGTATCGCACTGCCATACCATATCCGATAAGGCGAGAGCCATCGGAGGGGGCGTACTCGAAGCTGTGAGCCGGTTTGAAATCATGAAGGGCAGATACGCCATCGTCATACTCGCTGCAGGAGCAGGGACGCGATTCGGGGGCGATAAGCTCCGGGCTCCGGTCCGGGAGAAGCCTCTCTACGAACACATGCTGGATAAGGTAAAGGCGTTTCCCTCATTCCCGGCATTCATTGTGACCGGTGACGGAAAAATTGCAGAAGACGCTGCAAAAAGAGGCGTTGTCCCTGTGTGGAATGATGAGCCTGAGAAAGGGATTTCCAGATCCCTCAGGATGGGACTCGCGGCTGCCACGAAAGCTTTTGCCGACGAGGGAAGAGAAGAAAAACTCGCAGGAGTCCTCTTTTCGGTCTGTGACCAGCCGGGAATTAAGACTGCTGCCATGCAGAAGATATTTAACACAGCGGTCCTCCACCCGGGCGGCATCACATGCGCGGGACGGGCAGGGAAGAGAGGAAATCCCGTGCTCTGGGATAGAGAATATTTTTCTGAACTAATGGAGCTGACAGGCGATGTGGGGGGACGTCAGATCATGAACAGGTATAAAGACCGGATCAGGATCGTTGAAACTGACGCGGAAGAACTGATCGACGTGGACCGGCGGGAAGATTTAGAAAGTCTATGAAAGGAAGAAGACTTATGATTAAGGTTCTGGTGAATGGAAAAACATACGAAGTGGAAAAGGATAAAAAGCTGATGCGTTTCCTTCGGGATGATCTGCATCTGACGTCTGTAAAAGACGGATGCAGCCAGGGCGCCTGCGGGACCTGCACTGTGCTGGTGGACGGGAAGACGACCCGCGCCTGTATCCCTATGATCTCTAAAGTGGAGGGTAAAGAGATCGTCACGGTAGAAGGGATGACCGAACGGGAGAAGGAAGTCTATTCCTATGCATTTGCCACGGCGGGAGCAGTGCAGTGCGGATTCTGCATCCCGGGCATGGTCATGTGCGCAAAAGGGCTGATCGACAAAAACCCGGATCCCACACGGCTGGAAGTGGTGGCTGCGATCCGGAATAATATCTGCCGCTGCACAGGATATAAGAAGATCATTGAAGGAATCCTCTTAAGCGCGAAGATCTTCCGGGAGGATCTCCCGGTTCATGATGAGAGCGGTGCAGTTAATGTGGGGCAGGCGATCCAGAGGATCGATGCAAAAGAAAAAGTGCTGGGCACCGGGGAATACCCGGATGACATTTATCTGGACGGCATGGTCTACGGAAGCGCGGTGCGCTCTGAATATCCGAGGGCAAAGGTGCTTGCCATCCATCCGGAAGAAGCGCTTGCCATGGACGGAGTCATCGGGGTGTACACGGCGGATGACATTCCGGGCAACGTGAAGGTGGGACATCTGAAACATGACTGGGATACCATGATCCCGGTGGGGAAGGTGACGCATTATCTGGGCGACGCGATATGCCTTGTAGCAGCTGAGACTCAGGAAATCCTCGAACAGGCGAAGCTGAAAGTGAAGGTAGACTATGAAGTGCTTGATCCGGTGCTTGACCCCTTTGAGGCTATGAAACCTGACGCGCCTCTTGTCCATGCAGATGGAAATGTCCTGGCTCACGAACATCTCGTGAGGGGGGACGCGGACAAGGTGATCGCAGAGTCAAAATATAAAGTGACCACACACTATGAGACCCCCTGGACCGAGCACGCGTTCCTGGAGCCGGAGTGCGCGGTGGCGATGCCTTTTGATGACGGCGTGTTTATCTATTCTTCGGACCAGGGTACATATGATACTCAGCATGAGTGCTGTATCATGCTCGGGCTGCCGCCGGAGAAGGTGATCGTGGAGAACAAACTGGTGGGCGGCGGATTCGGCGGGAAGGAAGACGTGTCCGTGCAGCACCATGCGGCGCTGCTCGCCTATCTGACAAAGCGGATCGTAAAGGTGAAGCTCTCCCGGCAGGAGAGCATCGTGGTGCACCC
>USKR01000291.1 GCA_900555215.1 uncultured Ruminococcus sp. | reverse complement strand
GCTGCTGTGCCTTCTCCGTAGGAGCCAGACCCAGCAGAGGAAGGAAATAGGATACCATGTTCATCTTATGGTCCAGGCTCTTAAGCTCTCTTTTCCTTTTAGATGGCTGACCGGCAAGATCCCCTGCTGCATATTCAGGGACACATGCAGCAAGGCTTTCCAGAGCCTCTTCTGACCCGTCGCAGGCACTGGCTGTCTCTTCGAGCAGTTCTTCATATATCTTTCTCAGTGAATTCATCCGGTTATCATAGGTTGCTTTTCGGAATTCATAATCCATGGTAGTGCGGTACAGATCCGTCAGCTCTTTCTGAAGTCTGTTTATCTCCATGCTGCATCCCTCTTATTCGCTCCAATTGTGATATACATCCTGCACATCGTCGTCTTCTTCGAGCAGATCCAGTGTCTTCTGGATATTCTTGATATCCTCCTCGTTCGTCAGCTCTACATAGGTCTGAGGGATCATAGTCACCTCTGCGTCTGCCATCACGATCCCTTCCTCCTCGAGTTTCAGGCGGACGTCACTGAACGCTTCCGGAGCTGTCAGGATCTCATAGCTTTCCTCATCCTCCACAAAATCCTCTGCTCCTGCATCGAGCGCCAGCATCATCAGCTCATCTGCATCCATCTCACAGTCCTCTTTTGCAATAAAGATCTGTCCCTTCTCGTCAAACATAAAGGATACACATCCCGGCGTACCTATATTTCCGCTTCCTTTAGTAAATGCATTCCTTACGTTAGAAGCCGTCCTATTTTTATTATCTGTCAGTGTTTTTACGATGATCGCCGTACCGTTCGGTCCGTATCCCTCATATGTAATATGCTCGTAGTTGTCTGCGGAACCTTCTCCCGCTGCCTTCTTGATATTTCTCTCGATCGTATCATTAGGCATGTTATTAGATTTCGCCTTAGCGATAACATCGCGCAGTCTGCTGTTATTCGCCGGATCGGCTCCGCCGCCCTCTTTTACCGCGACGGCAAGCTCACGTCCGATCTTTGTAAATATTTTTCCCTTTGCCGCATCGTTTTTTTCTTTCTTATGTTTGATATTGGCAAACTTTGAATGTCCTGACATATTCTGAAATCTCCTCTTCTCTCTGTACTTTTCTCACGTTTTGCCTTACAATTTTATCACTCTTTCCGTCTTCTGTAAAGAAGGCATCCACTGTAAAGCAGGTATCCGGCTATGTAGGAAGTTCCAGGCTGATCCTGATCGCCTGATCAACCTTCCTCATCATTCCTCCGTCAATGTGGCAGACGTACTCTTTGAGCCGCTGCTTGTCAATGGTCCTTATCTGCTCCAGGAGGATGACCGAATTCTTTACGATCTTATAATCCCTCGTGCTGATCTCAATATGGGTCGGCAGCTTTGCCTTGTTCATCTTTGAAGTGATCGCCGCACAGATCACAGTTGGGCTGTGTCTGTTACCCACATTATTCTGAATGACAAGAACCGGGCGTATCCCGCCCTGCTCTGATCCCACTACCGGACTTAAGTCGGCATAATAAATATCTCCGCGTCTGATCATCAATCTGTCTCACACTCCGATTCACATACTAATACGACGCTTCATGCACGAACATCCCTGCATGCCGCATACTTCAGTATTCCCCGTTTCATCGGATGTATTCCTGCGGATATTACCTGATATTATTTCGTGTTCCTGCCATTCTGTACATACACGCGCGGGATTCTCTTGCCCAGGCAGCACACGAACTCATAATTAAACCTTCCGCTCAGCTCTGACAATTCTTCGACTGTGATCCTGTCGCCTCCGTCCTCTCCTATAAGAACTGCCCGGTCCATAAACTTTGTCTCCGGGATCTCTGTCACATCCACCATGAACTGGTCCATGCACACCCTTCCCAGGATTCTCGCCCGTTTCCCGCGGATCAGGACTGACCCTTTATTCGACAATGACCGGGGATAGCCGTCTCCATACCCTACCGGGATCGTGGCAACCCGCATCTTCTTTTCAGCCACAAAAGTACCGCCGTAGCTGATCGCTGTCCCGGGTTCAACGTCTTTCACATAAGTTACATGGCTGATGAGAGAAAGCGCGGGCTTTAAGTCAACCGCCTCCTTGTTGACCTCGTCTGATGGATACATTCCATAGGTAGCTATTCCCGCTCTCGCAAGATCATGCTTCATATCCGGAAAATCTATGATTCCCGCACTGTTGTCGCAGTCATAGTAACGGATCTGAACATTTCGTTTCTCCATCTGCCCTTTCATCCAAATAAACTTTTCGTGCTGCTTCAATGTATAGGTCTTATCCCGTTCATCCGCCTTGGAAAAATGGGTAAACATGCCTTCCATACATACATTCGGCAGATGGCTGATCCTCTCCACCGTATCTGCGCTCTCTTCGTTTACAGGGAAACCGATCCTTCCCATTCCGGTGTCGATCTTAATGTGAAAATACACAGTCTTCCCCTGTCTGAATGCCTCCTCTGACATTCCCTGCGCCATCTCTTCCGTATAGACTGCAGCTCGGATATCATATCGGATCATCTCTTCATATTCATCAGGGAACACGCACCCGAGTACCAGGATAGGTTTCTCCACACCGGATTTTCTGAGCTGGATCCCTTCATCCAGACAGGCTACCGCATAGCCCCATATATAGGGCAGTTTTTCAAACATTTCGGCAATAGGCGCTGCGCCGTGCCCGTATCCGTCAGTTTTCACTACCGCGATCAGACATGCATCTCCCCCGATCC
>USKR01000290.1 GCA_900555215.1 uncultured Ruminococcus sp. | reverse complement strand
AGTAATGTGATCCGAAAGAATCACATGTCACAAGGATCTGTTCCTCCTCGATAAATGTGTACATAGTATCCGGCCAGTGGAGATTCGGCACAAACAGGAAACGAAGCGTGCGGTTTCCGATCGTCATCTTCTCCTCATCCCTCGCAGGTATCCCGACAAAATCTTTATTCACGATCTCTTTCAGGAAGCCCAGCGCACAGCCGGTAGCGATAATCTTCATCTGCGGGCTCAGATCCAGCAGCATTTCCACGCTTCCGGCATGATCAGGCTCTGTGTGGCTGACCACAAGGTAATCGATCTTATGCACATCAATTACTTCTTTTAATTTTTCGAGATACTCATCAAAAAATTTAGCCTTTGCGGTCTCAAAAAGCACGGTCTTGTCCCCGGCTTTCATAACATACGAATTGTATGTCGTCCCAAATTCCGTATACATGATGATATCAAAAACACGGAGCTTATCATCAATGATACCTGTCCAGTAAAAGTTTTCTCTCAGTTTAATGCTTTTCATACGCTCCTCCTTTTTTCAGCGTGAAAGAAACTGCCGCGGCAGCGAGCTCTTATTCCGATATCCCTTTTGCCGCGGCAGCACATTACGCTGCAGTCCGTTTCCTCTGCGCGCCTTCTCTTTAAGGCACGCCCGAACAATCTTCTTTTCTATTATACACAATATTTTCAGCACTTTTCAACCGGCAGGCGCATATCTTCAGAAAATTTTAAACACCTGCTTTTTTACAGATATCTGCCAGACAGCATTTGTCGCAGTAAGGCTTCGTTCTTGCCGTGCATACGTCTCTCCCGTGATAAACAAGACGGTGGCAGAAGTCGCTTCCTTCTTCCGCTGGAATGATCTTCCAGAGCGCCATTTCCACCTTCTTCGGCTCTTTGATCCCGTCCACGAGCCCGATTCGGTTTACCAGACGGATACAGTGTGTGTCCGTCACGATCGCCGGTTTCCCGAACACATCGCCCATGATCAGGTTCGCGCTCTTTCTTCCTACGCCGGGGAGTTTCAGGAGCGCGTCAAAATCATCCGGCACCTTGCCGCCGTATTCATCCCGCAGGATCTTCATGCACGCGCTGATATCCCTTGCTTTGCTGCGGCCAAGACCGCATGGCCGGACAATCGCTTCGATATCATCTACATCAGCGGCTGCCAATGAATCCACATCCGGATATTTCTCATACAGCCCTTCCACGACCACATTTACACGGGCGTCCGTACACTGTGCTGCCAGACGGACGCTGACCAGCAGCTTCCATGCCTGATCATAATCCAACGTACACCCTGCGTCCGGATACTCTTTCTTCAGGCGTTCGATCACTTCTAATGCCCGCTGTTTTTTTGTCATCTGTTTCTGTCCTCCATATTTTTTCTCAGTTCGTCAAGCGCGTCTCTGAACCGTTCCGATACCGCGGTCGGGTTTCTCCAGAGATGCCGCGCTGCATGGAGATAGCTCCGATCCGTGCGCTCTCCCATTTTACCGATCTCACGGCGGATATTCTGCAGGAGAGCAGAAAGTTCTTCCCTTCGTTCCTCTCCGATCAAGTCTCCCACTCTTGACGGGATTTCCTCCCTGAGAAGCTGCTCTGCCCTCTGAGACAGTTCCTCAAGCTGCCTGCGTCTCTCCTGCCTCTTCATATCAATGCGCTCGAGATACGCCGCTTTGCGGGAAAGTCTCTTCCGGCTGCGTTCCTCGGAATAGCGCAGGTAATCCTCCTTTGCATCTTCCGCCGCGACTTTGAGCTTTTCCTGGAGCTTCCTTATCTGTTCCCTGCTCTCCTCAAGCTGCGACAGTATCCGTTTCAGATCCATCGCCTCGTTGAACGACTGCGTCAGATCCACCGCCGCTGCCACTGACAGCACGAAAGCTATTGCTTCAGCCACAGCAGGCGGGATCTTCAGCACTGCCGTCTCAATAGGCAGATGAACCACCCGTACAAGCAGGACGGAAAAACCTCCCCAGCACAGTGAAGAGGATACGCAGATGTAACCGTGAATGTTCAGCTTCTGGTTACTGTAATCCCAATATCTAACATGAAAAATCCGCTCCATCGCCGCTCCGGTAAAATATTCCAGCACAGTGGCCGCCAGCATTCCCAGAAGAAATACAAGTGCCATATTTTCCCGAACGCTGATGGTACTGAGCAGAACCACCAGCGCCCCTGATCCGTACAAGGGCAGCATAGGTCCGTGCATAAAGCCGCGGTTTACCCATCTGTGCTTTCTCACTGAAACATAGCAGCTCTCCCATACCCAGCCGATAAAACTGTAAATAAAGAAAAACAAAACCCACTGGGGAAGATAATAAGCGTGCATCACTGCTCCTTATTTTCAATATCTGTGATCAGATCAACTCTTCTCTGGTGGCGTCCTCCCTCGAAATCCGTGTTCAGCCACGTCTCCACTATCATCTTTGCCAGCTCCGGTCCCACTACCCTGGCACCGAAAGCAAGGATATTGCAGTTATTGTGTGCACGTGCCATTTTTGCTGTGAACGGTTCGCTGCACACTGCCGCCCGGATACCCTTTACCTTATTCGCCGCCAGAGAAATCCCAAGACCTGTTCCGCAGATCAGAATCCCCTGCTCTGCCTCGCCTGCCGCTACGGCACGGGCCACGATCTCGCCATATACAGGATAATCACAGCTCTCTGCCGAATTCGTCCCGTAATCGACAACCTCATGTCCTTTTTCCTCTAAAAATGCGATGATCTCTTTCTTCATCTCTAATGCGGAATGATCATTCCCA
>USKR01000289.1 GCA_900555215.1 uncultured Ruminococcus sp. | reverse complement strand
GTTGCACGATGGTGTTACTTAGAAACTTTTTCACATATTTTTTTCAGTTTATCTTAATTAGATATCTTTGTATACAGCATATCCACATTTCCCATAAAATTTGGGAATCTGCCGGGCAAAAAAATACCGGGGATCTACTCCCCGATATAAAAGCGAAAAACATGCCGTAATTCATTTACATTATCCAGACCAAGCTTCTTCAGAATCTGTGTTTTTTGATTTGCAATCGTCTTTTTAGACGACCGCAGACGTTCTTCCCTTCCAAGCATCATATAGAAAACCGTTTTCTCCGCAGCCGAAAGGCAGGAAAGGGACGCCTGTACCAGAATCCTCTCCTGCCCTGTCACACGGTCTGCCGCCGCATAGATATTTTCGATCAGAAGCGGCATCTGGTCTTTAAAAATATATCCAGAAGCAAATGACCTGCCTGCTGCTTCCCTTATGATTTCGTCTGCCCCAAGCGCAGTAAGGATCAGAACTTTTGCTTCTGTGGCGATCCGGATCCTCCTGGACGCCTCGATTCCGTCTGAATAGGATGATCCGAGATGCAGATCCATCAGAACGATATCCGGTCTGAGCGCTTCGGTCTGTGTTATGGCCTCTTCCTTCTCTCTACATATACCAATACGTTCCTGTCTGCCCAGTTCTTTTTGCAGGAGATAAGCAAAATCATCGTCATCCTCAACAATCAGTACTTTTATTGATTCTTTCATGAATCTTTCTCCTTTTTTCTTTTGTCCCCGCAGGGATACAAATTGTAAACACAGTTCCATGCCGTTCCCTTCCGCACTGTGTCTTAACCTGGATATAACCGCCATGTGCTTTGATCACATTTCTGCAGTAGGCAAGTCCGAGCCCCATATGCCCGTTTCCTTTTCCCTCCGTAAAATACGGATCAAAGATACAGGACAGATCCTTCTGCGTTATCCCCGTTCCGGTATCTTTCACACGGATCAGTGCGATGTTTTCACGCGGCAGAAGGCAGGAAAATGTCAGTTCACCTTCCTTGCCCATAGCCTCCAGGGCATTCGTCGTCAGGTTGCACAGTACTTCTTTCATATAATCGTAATCGCAGTGCAGGAAACGCTTTTTATCTGTATATATCTTTACTTTGCCCTGCCACTCAGCGGTCATCTCGTTCGCAACTTCCTCAAAAAGCCTTCGGATATCCACATCCTGCAGATTGAGGTTGATTTCTCCGGCATAGCGGCTTGTTTTTCTTACAAACTCGCTGATATGACTGACCGAGCGGTCGATAATATCAAGTTCCGGCTTCATTTGCATGATCTCCATCCCCCGAAGTTCCCGGGAACACCAGCTCAGCTTTGCAAGCTCATTTTTCAGCATATGATTGATATAACGGATATTGTCCGGTATAGGGATTTCATCTGCCTCCCAGTTGAAATATTCCCGGTTCAGCCTCATCCCCCATATGCCATCGCGAAACAGATGTCTAACATAGTAGACAAACAGCCCTGCGAGAATCAAAGCGTTCCCCTGCCACAGTTTATAAAGAAATTCCAGCTTCAGCATATGAATCAGAAAAAGCGTGATCAGCCAGTACCATAGTGGAAGAAGCGCAATCAGAGACACCAGGCGCCGCTGCCGGAAATAGGAATAATTCTTTTCCATGAACAAGGTAATCAGAATCGGTATTGTAGCGATCACCCCGTAGATCAGATTATACGACGAAACAATAAAAAAAGCAGACGGATTTTCCAGCGGAATCACTCTTGTCTGGCTCCATGGATACACGATTCCAAATGCCAGCACCGGAACAAATATAAGGAAGCAAAGAAATCGAAACAGGCGCGGCCGAAGTTTATCCAGATGACAGAAATAAAAGCTGAATATCATCACGCAGGGCATGGCAATATAATAAAGTACTGCCGTCAGGATCGAATTGATCAGTTCATCAAGAGCATACTCCACTCCCAGAAAGCACACTCCAGTTCCTGCAAAGATGCCGCTGTAATAGAAATATTCTTTCAGGACGCCGATGCTTAAGAGAAATCCACAGATACAGCACCACTGGTTTACTTTATTTTCAGGGCTTGAAATATAAATCAAAAAATACAGGGTCCATATAAGGATTGTAAAAAGAAGCAGAACTTCAGCCGGAAGCCCGTTTTGAAACATAATCCCCCTCCTGCTCTGACACTTCGCAAAATCGCATACTTGTTTTTAGGTTATATCAGACATGATCCATATGTCAATATGGGCTGTCCAAATCCTAAAAAATATAGGAGGATCCTCGAACTCGCACACCCTGGTCAGTTCTCTATACTTTAATGCAGGTGCAAACATCTCCTTCTACGAAAGAGCATGATCCCGCAGCCCATCAGTACAAGCCCCGCAGCCAGAATCCAGTATTTTGTCTCATAATCTGTAAGCATACCGAAAGGGTATAGCTTTTGCATATATTTGTATCCCGCACTTATGCCTGCCGCATAGTATCCGAGGGGGATCATGTATCCTGCGATGAGATTGCCGCTGACCGCATAGGCAAAGATCCCCAGACCTCCGAAGGCGATGACCTCTGCCATTGTCCCGAAATAATATTTCGCCGGTTCCATCTCACAGTTTCCCGCTTTCATCACCAACAGGAACAGCAGGGTGAGAAGCGACGAGAAAACAAAACTGATCAGGATCCTGGTAAGATAAACTGTGGTAATCTTCGTGTACCGAGGCTTTATCACATCCCACAGATCCCGGTCCTGCTCCGGCAGGAACACCGGCACAAAGAGCAGTATCCCC
>USKR01000288.1 GCA_900555215.1 uncultured Ruminococcus sp. | reverse complement strand
TATATCCTGCTTCCTTTTCGAACTGCTCCAGGATATACGGGCTTACGGATGCGGAATACCCGTACCAGTCCACATATTTCTCACGTGCAAGCTCGTCAAAGATCAGGGTGAACTGATGGAAAAACGTCGTATAACGCAGCACATCCACATGCGGATTGTCTTTGATGAATTTCCGCAGACGTTCCATGGAATACTTATGTGTCTTCGGCTGGCGCACATCGAATGTGATCTGCTTTTCAAAATCTGTCCATCCGTTTGTTACCGCATTGTACATATGTACAGGATCCCACATAATATACGCAAGGAAGCTTACCGTATAATCATGAAATTCTTCCGCGCCGGTTATGGTCACATTTCCACTCGCCGCGTCATAACTCCACTGCGATACAGGCACTGTTTTTCCTGTTGTTCGGTCGATCACTTCCCACCATCTTGTTATATCGTCCCGATCATTTACTTTTAGCATATCAGGATATAAATGATCCATCAGGTGGACAGATACCTCATTTCCCACTGCCGTATAAAACGGAGTCATAATATACATCTGCTGTATCTCGTCCGGGTTGGCCTCAGCCCACTCATTATCCTTTCTCGTTGTATAGTATGTAGAATAGACTTTCGCATCTACTTTTTTTAGTTCTTCGGGATAATCCGTACCGTCACAATCACGGATCGCATCGGCTCCCCACCGCTTCATCAAATCCAGTGTCTCCGGCACAACATCCAAATCTGTCGGTATTGTTACTCTTCCGCTCGTGGTATCTTTCACAGTCCTTTTACCTCCTCTTTATTTATATGTCCATCATATGGCATATTGCTCCTCCCGTCAATTTTCACTTTGCTGTGATTTTTATAATTCTTGCGAAGTTCAAATTTTATTGTACAATTCCTCATAAAATTTTGCTGCACTCTTATGCACAGAATTTTCAAAAAAGGCTGTCAAGCCGCAGTTCTTGTTACTGCAGCCCGACAGCCTCTGACCATTTCTTTTTAAGTTTGTCTATGAACTTTTTATATTAAATGCTTCAAATCCCGGATAAACAGCTCCTGCTCCCAGTTCTTCCTCTATGCGGATGAGCTGGTTATACTTCGCCACACGCTCGCTCCTGCTGGGCGCGCCTGTCTTTATCTGACAGGTGTTAAGCGCTACCGCCAGGTCAGCGATAGTTGTATCCTCCGTCTCGCCGGAACGGTGGGAGGTCACTGCCGTATAGCCCGCCTTATGCGCCATCTTGATAGCTTCCAGGGTCTCCGACACTGAGCCTATCTGATTCAATTTGATCAGAATTGAGTTTCCGCACCCCATATCAATCCCCTTTTTCAGGCGCTCCGTATTTGTCACAAACAAATCATCTCCCACAAGCTGTACCTTATCTCCCAGCTCTTTTGTCATGATCTGCCATCCTTCCCAGTCTTCCTCATCCAGACCGTCTTCAATTGAGTAGATCGGATATTTTTCCACCAGTGACTTCCAGTGTTCTACCAGCTCAGCGGATGTAAACTTCTTCCCGCATTTCGGGAGCACATACTCGCCCTTTTTGCCGCTCTTCCATTCGCTGGAAGCCGCGTCCATTGCAAGGACAAAATCTTTTCCCGGTTCATATCCGGCGTCTTTTACTGCCTGAAGGATGTATTCAATGGCTTCTTCATCACTTCCAAGATCCGGAGCAAAGCCGCCCTCATCTCCAACTGCCGTTGCAAGCCCTTTTGACTTCAACAGCGCTGCCAGCGCATGGAATACTTCTGTACACCATCTCAGCCCTTCTGTAAAGCTCTCCGCACCTGCGGGCATGATCATGAACTCCTGGACATCCACCGTATTCGCCGCATGAGCGCCGCCGTTTAAGATATTCATCATGGGTACCGGAAGCCGGTTCCCGTTCACGCCCCCAAGGAAGCGGTAAAGAGGAATATCAAGGGAAGCCGCTGCCGCTCTGGCACATGCGATAGATACGGCAAGGATTGCATTTGCGCCAAGATTAGACTTGTCCTTTGTGCCGTCCGCCCGGATCATGGCCTTGTCAACCGCATAGATGTCGCCTGCATCCATGCCCCGGAGCGCCGTGTTTATTACAGTATTGATATTTTCCACAGCCTTGGAGACTCCCTTGCCTCCGAATCTGTTTTTATCTCCGTCTCTTAATTCCAGCGCTTCGAATTCACCGGTGGACGCGCCGCTGGGGGCGGCTCCTCTTGCCACGGTTCCATCGGCAAGATGCACCTCCGCCTCCACTGTGGGATTTCCCCTGGAATCAATGATCTCCCGTCCGATCACCTTTTCAATCTTTAAATAATCCATAGACATTCATCCTTTCTGGCGAAAACATCCCCGCCCCACTCAGCAGGCATGGAGCAAAGGAGTTTTCATGATTTATTCACATTGGTTAGAAATAACTAACCACACATATTCTATCAAAGAAAAAAGAAAAATTCAATTATATTTTTGACAATCATTCTCAACTAGTATATAATGCGGTTAGAAAAGACTAATCAAAAGGAAAGAAGGCCTGTAAAGTGGGAAGGTATTACAGATTGTCAAAATCAATCACGGAGGAGATGGCTGCAGAGATCTTAAGAGAGGCAAGAGAGGTTGAAAATGTACAGGAGGCGGAGTTCCTGGAAGATCATTCCAAAATCCTGGTAGTGACAGAAAAAGAGAACTATCCGGAAGTAATGACCAGGCTTGTCAACATTTTCAGCCGTGTCGGCCGCGGGTGCGAGATCTCTTTCGCGGGCTTTGCATATTAAAATGAGCAG
>USKR01000287.1 GCA_900555215.1 uncultured Ruminococcus sp. | reverse complement strand
AGCTCCGTGGCATTAATCTTTCCGCCGCTCATTTCCTGAAAATGAGAATGTCCTTCATTGAAAGCGCGCCTCAGCAGTTCTTCCTCATTATTGATCTTTCCCACTGTAACAATTGCAAAACTGCCGTGATGGGACTGGATCAGAAGCGGCTGCGGTTCGTAATCCGAGATGCATCCGATCCCGAGGTTTCCTTTCATTTCTTCTACATCCCGCTCAAATTTGGTACGGAACGGAGAATTTTCTATATTGTGGATCGCGCGGCAGAACTCCCCGTCGCCGTACGCCGCCATCCCGCCTCTTCTCGTTCCCAGATGAGAATGGTAATCCACTCCGTAAAAAAGTTCCAGTATACAATCCTTCTTCGATGCAACTCCGAAAAATCCACCCATTAAAATATGCCTCCTTCATCATCAGAGTCTCCACTCGGCTCTGCGTCTGCTTCCTTTATGATTATCCTAATACAGAATAAAGGAAACAGTATAAAAAAGTCAAGACCGGGTTTTCTTTGCCCTTATTACTGTTTTCGTTTATAATAGATATAAAACAGGGCGATAGAAAAACAAGATAGGAGGGCTACTATGACAATGCATGCAGCAGATATGGTGATCGTCTCGGCACAGCAGCTCCGGCCGATAGATACCATAGACGGCTTTCAGGTCCGTCCCGGATTCTTCCGGGATTTCGGAGCCACGATCATTCCGGGCGGAGTAAATTTCACCGTTCAGTCCCACGGGGCAGATTCCATCGAGCTGCTCCTGTTCCACCGCGGAGCCGAAGAACCCTTTGCGGAACTTAAGTTTCCTGACAATTACAGGATCGGTTTTGTATATTCGATGATCGTGTTCGGACTTGATGTTGAAGAGTTTGAATATGCCTACCGTGTAGACGGTCCTTATGATGAAGAAAAGGGGCTTCGCTTCGACCGGACAAAAATCCTCCTTGACCCCTATGCCCGCGCGGTCACGGGTCAGAGCTGCTGGGGACACAAAAACAACGTCCGGCACGGCTACCGCGCCCGTGTCGTGCGTTCAAATTTTGACTGGGGCAGAGAACGGACCAGCCAGATTCCCATGGAGGACCTTATTATTTATGAAACGCATGTCAGGGGCTTTACAAAAGACCCATCTTCCGGAACAGCCTGTCCCGGAACTTTCCATGCGCTCAAAGAAAAAATCCCTTATCTGAAAAATCTCGGGATCAATGCAGTGGAACTGATGCCTATCTTTGAATTTGACGAGATGAGGGACGCCCGGCTTATCGATGAAAATCAGCTTCTTGACTACTGGGGGTATAACCCGGTCAGCTTCTTCGCCCCGAATACAAGTTACTGCTCAGCTCTGGAATATAACCGTGAAGGGCTGGAACTGAAAAATATGATCAAGGAACTGCACGATAACGGAATAGAAGTGATCCTTGATGTCGTGTTCAACCATACCGCAGAGGGAAATGAGCTCGGTCCGTGCTTCTCTTTCAAAGGTTTTGACAATAATGTTTATTATATGCTTACCCCTAAGGGAAAATATTACAATTTCAGCGGCTGCGGGAATACCCTGAACTGTAACCATCCTGTGGTACAGGAGATGATCCTGGACTGTCTGCGCTATTGGGTCATTGAATACAGAGTGGATGGGTTCCGCTTTGACCTTGCTTCCATCCTCGGGCGAAACGAGGATGGCGTGCCCATGAATCAGCCTCCTCTTCTGCGCAACCTTGCCTTTGACTCCATCCTCGGTAATGTCAAACTGATCGCAGAGGCATGGGACGCGGGCGGCCTCTACCAGGTCGGCTCTTTTCCGTCCTGGAAGCGGTGGGCTGAGTGGAACGGGCGATACCGGGACGACATGCGCTGTTTCCTGAAAGGAGATGCCGGCATGGCGCACATTGCCGCACAGCGCATGATCGGATCGCCTGACTTATACGATCCTGTCTACCGGGGCGGCAATGCTTCCGTAAATTTTCTCACCTGTCATGACGGCTTCACTCTATACGATCTGTACAGTTATAACCAGAAACACAACGAAGCAAACGGCTGGGGGAACACAGACGGCTACAATGACAACAACAGCTGGAACTGTGGAACTGAAGGCAGCACGGATGATCCCGATATCCTCGCTCTCCGGATCAGGATGATCAAAAACGCCTGCACAGTCCTCATGTGCAGCCGCGGAACTCCTATGTTCCTGTCAGGAGATGAGTTCGGAGATACACGTTACGGCAATAATAATCCCTACTGTCAGGACAATGAAATTTCCTGGCTGGACTGGACATTGCTGGAAAAAGAGCCTAACCGGGATTTGTTTGAATTCTTCCGTTATATGATCACTTTCCGAAAAAAGCATCCCTCCATCCGAAAGGATCTGGAACCCAGCTATATCGGTTTCCCATCCATGAGTGTCCACGGGCTCACCCCATGGGAGCCGGACGCTCCGGAGAGTTCCTATGCTGCGTCCGTCTTATTCGCAGGATATGATGAGGATACCAGAAAAGAAGATCTTGTTTATGTTGCCGTAAATTCCCACTGGCAGACGGCTGAGTTGACTCTCCCCGATCTGCCGGAAGGGTATGCATGGAAGATCGCGGTCAACACAGGAGATCCCCTGCAGCAGACCTTCGAGGAAGGCGAAATGCCGGCTGCCGGGAAACAGCTGCTCCTCGGAGAGCGGTCGGTGATCGTATTCGTGGGGGAAAATCTGGATTTGTGTGTGAGGACGGAAGGCGGAAAAACGTCCGAAAACCGCAGGTTATTTTAAGACGTATTCGCGGCGGGC
>USKR01000286.1 GCA_900555215.1 uncultured Ruminococcus sp. | reverse complement strand
TGAGCGGGTCATTTAACAGCGCCCAGCTTGCCGCCGGACTCTGGAAAGAGGAGCACGGAGAAGACGGGAAACAGATCCATGTCTTTAATTCCAGGTCAGCGTCTGTCGGGGAAACCCTGATCGCCTGTAAGATAAGAGAGTGCGAGGAAAAGGGAATGGCATTTGCTGATACGGTCAGTGAGACTGAGGCGTATATTGAAGGCCAGCATACGTATTTTGTCCTGGAAAACCTGGACACTCTGCGCAAAAACGGACGGCTTACAGGGATTAAATCATTTGTGGCGAGCGCGCTCAATATCAAACCCGTAATGGGGTCAACGCCTCAGGGGACGATCTGCCAGCTCGGGCAGGCAAGGGGGATAAAGCGCGCGCTGGCGAAAATGGCGGAGCAGATCGTGCGCGACGGCAGGGAGACAAAAGAAAAGGTGCTTGCAATTGCCCACTGTAATTGTCCTGAAAGGGCGAGAGAGGTGGAGAGGATGCTCCTCGATAAGATCCGTGTAAAGGACAGCTTTATCGTAGATACAGCGGGGATCAGTACTATGTATGCGAACGATGGCGGAATAATTGTTGTGCTCTGACGCAGAATGTGATAAACTGTCATTATCTGAGTGAAACACGGAAAGGAGCATATGCGATATGAGCCAGGAAAAGGTGGATCGTTATAAAAAGGAGAAGGCCAACAGAAAACAGCTCATGCGGAAGCAGAAAGTGATGGGGATTGTCCGCAAAGGTGTTCTGACGCTTGTGGCTCTTGCTTTGATCGGATGGCTGGGATACTCGGCTTATGATATGTATGAGTCGGGAAAAGAGAGAGTTGCAGCTGAAGTGAATTATGATTCAGTCAATGATTATCTGAACAGCCTTACTGCTGATCAGGAAGCGGAATAGTTTTTTCGGGTATCGGTTTTAAAAGTGGAAAATGTTCCCGCTGCATTAAAAATATAATATCGTGCAAGTGAAAAACACAACATGTAGAGTGATGGTTGAACGCCATCCTCTACATGTTCTTTTTTTGCCCTGAAAACGGCGATTTTCAAATGAATTTACTATTCTGAGGAGACACAAAAAAATCAAAAAAGGGGGTTGAAAAAGGGAGAGTGGTGGTTTAGAATGGAGTCAAGTGGTAAAGAGTGGTGGCTAGTGGTATAAAGTGGGGAGCGATGTGGAGGCTCACATTAAGAGAAAGGATTCCAGATGTTATTAGGAGAGTTTAACCATAGCATTGATGAAAAGGGAAGACTCATCATTCCGGCGAAACTCAGGGATGATCTGGGTGACAGCTTCGTCATATGTAACGGGCTGGAGGGATGCCTCTTTGTCTACTCTCAGGAAGAATGGAATAAATTCGTTGCCGAGCTTGAGACCTTACCACGTATGAACAAGGATGCCAGAATCTTTAAACGTTATTTCTTCGGAAGCGCTTCGGAGGGCAGCTTCGACAAGCAGGGGAGAGTTCTTGTCCCGCCGTCGCTCCGCAAGGCTGCGCATCTGGAGAAGGATGTTGTCCTGGTGGGAGTCCAGGACAGAGTTGAGATCTGGGACAAGGCGCTTTGGGAAGAGCGCAGCCAGGTGAGCGAAGAAGACCTGGATGCCATCGCAGAGCGTATGGAATCCATTGGAATCAGGATCTGATAAGGAGGAGACCATGGCATTCGAACATGTATCCGTGCTGCTGAACGAGACAGTGGACGGGCTTAATGTCAGACCGGACGGCACATACGTGGACGCCACGCTGGGCGGAGGCGGACATGCCTTTGAAGTGTGCAGCCGGTTAGGTGACAAGGGGAGATTTATAGGAATAGACCAGGATGCGGACGCCGTCAAAGCGGCGGGAGAGCGCCTGGCAGGCTTCGGGGAGAAGGTCACGATAATAAGGAGCAATTACCGTGATATGAAGCCGCGGCTCCAGTCAATAGGAGTTGACAAGGTGGACGGGATCGTCCTTGACCTTGGGGTGTCATCTTATCAGCTTGATACTGCCGAGAGAGGATTTTCATATCGGGCAGACGCACCGCTCGATATGAGGATGGACCAGAGGCAAAAGGTGACGGCAAGGGACATTGTCAACGGTTACAGCGAGGCGGAACTTTACCGTGTGATCCGCGACTACGGGGAAGACAGATTTGCAAAAAACATTGCAAAGCACATTGTCGCAGAGCGCGCGAAGGGACCGATCGAGACAACAGGACAGCTGAATGAAATCATACGGCACGCCATACCGATGAAGATCCAGAAGACTTCGGGACATCCGTCAAAGCGGACATTCCAGGCAATCCGGATCGAACTGAACCATGAGCTGGACGTGCTTAGGGATTCGCTGGATGATATGATCGACATGCTGAATCCGGGGGGACGGATCTGTATTATCACATTTCATTCACTGGAGGACAGGATCGTGAAGAGCGCATTTCGGAAAAACGAAAATCCATGTACCTGTCCCAGCCACTTTCCGGTATGTGTCTGTGGGAAGACTTCAAAAGGAAAAGTGGTCACAAGGAAGCCGATCCTTCCTTCAGAGGAAGAGATGGAGTCCAACAGCCGTTCGAAGAGCGCTAAACTGAGGATATTTGAACGGGCATAAAAGGGAGTAGTTTAAAATATTTTTTCCCTCCGGGAAGGGGAGAGCCCGGCGGGGAAGAGACAGGAAAGGGGCATTGCGTTATGGCAGCAGGATACAGGACATACAATCAGAGAACAACAGGGCGCAGGGGAAATAATCGCGGTCAGTTCTATGTGTATGGAAATGCTGTCCGCCAGGCGGAACCTTTTCCGAAGAGAAT
>USKR01000285.1 GCA_900555215.1 uncultured Ruminococcus sp. | reverse complement strand
TCTCCTGGTCAATCTCAGTCCTCCCGTCCAGGATCCTCTGTTCTTCCTCCGTGATGACCGAGAGCTCCCGTATCAATTCCTGATGCATTGTACTCCCTTTCGTCTCACCCCCGGCAAATATGCAGCTTACCGGGCAGCGTCTATCTCCTGCGCCAGTTCCATATATTCCTTTGCGCTCCGGCTGCTCTTCTTATATGCCATGACGGGCGCATTGTTATCCTGAGACCACTCGATCCCGCTGTCCACCCGGATATATGTATCAAACACTTTCACATCATCCAGCTCCTTCAGCGTTTCCAGGGTCTGCCGGAAATAATTTTTCCTCGTGTCAACCTTGGTAATAACAATGCCGCCCAGTTTCAGGTCCGGAGCAATCTCCTTTACATCATCCAGAAACTCAAACATATTTCCCAGCCCGAAGAGCCCCCACGGGGAAGCCTCCACCGGGATGACGATCTCATCAGAGGCGCACAGGATGTTCATAACCCAGCCCCCGAGAGTGGGCGGGGCATCGATCAGGATATAATCATACTCTCCCGACTCCCGGATCGCTTTAAGTCCTTTTTTTAAGATATACTCTCTCTGCCATTTCGTAAACAACTCATATTCAATGGAGCTCATCAGCGTGGTGGACGGGATCAGATCCAGCCCCTCATAGGGTGTATGCACGATATACCCTGTCAGATCATCCTGCCTGCGGATCCCTTCGTAAAGATTTTTATCTCCCTGTGCAAACCCCAGCACAGTATCCTCATCAAAAAGAGAGAGGGAAAGATTCAGCTGCATGTCCCCGTCAATAAGGAGCACCCTGCGTCCCAGCTGCGTCAGACCGTACCCCACATTGGAACATGTCGTTGACTTTCCGCTCCCTCCTTTATTATTCGCAAAACAGATTACCTTCGTGCCTGTTCCCATCTGCCGCCAGTCTCCTTTCTTCATATCCTCTCATTTTTCATCCACTCTGTGTGTGCCGGCCCGGGACCGAAATTCTTGTCAATAAGCCGGCAGTATTCTTCAAACGCCGGGATCCCGGAGAACCGCTCTTCCAGGACATCACGGATGCCCTTGTAGTACCATGCCAGGGCTGCTTTGCTCTGCATGCGGAACCGTGTCCAGAGCGCGTCGCCCTCCTTCGGGTAATCACGGTCGATATCGCGCATATTGGACAATTTGTCCGCGAGCCCGATCATCTGCACTTCCACAGGCGCATCCCTCAGCCGGCTGATTGTAGCGCCTTTACGCTCCTCCCAGGTCTTCGATTTATCCTCGCTCTCCTGAGCCACCATATCCGCCACTCTGCTCCCAAACCGAAGCTTTAACACATCCCATGTGATCCCGCGGCAGTCTTCGATCGTATCGTGCAGCACAGCCGCGCAGATCACCTCCTCGTCCTTTGTCATCGTGGACACGATATCCGCCACCTCGATTGGGTGGACGATATAAGGACGCCTCGTCCCTTTGCGAAACTGTCCCTCGTGCGCCTTCGCTGCAAACTCCATCGCGTCATTGATCATGTTCTGCCCTCCACCGGCTGTCCCCGCCTCGAAACGATCTTCAGATGTCATGACTGCCCGGCGGTATCTTCCGCCGGACTATCCATATAAATTTTAGCACAGGGAGGCGGCAAGTACAACCAAAATTGGGGACGTAGTAAAATTCAATTTTACTACGTCCCCAATCCAGTTTCAGGGTGTCCCCAATCAATATTTTTCCCAAAGTTCATGCATATATCGGATATCTTTCTGAGCTGTCTTCGGATCCAGCTCTTCCCTTACGATCACGATATCCGGTTTATTTATCTTCAGCCAGCGGATAATCTCGCCGTACTGTATCACTCCTTCTCCCAGGCACACCGGACAGTATTCTCTGTTCTCACCAAGAACAAAATCTTTCATGTGGATCGCTTCAATCTTATCTCCAAGCTCAGAGAGCCACTGCTTCCAGTAAGCGTCCTGGTCGATCTCCGGATACTCCAGGACGTTCGCCGGATCAAAGATCATCTTCAGGCGGGAGCTGTTCATCTTATCAAAAACCATTGCCGTTGTCTCCAGATCTTTGAGCGGATGCCAGTACACAGGCTCGATCGCCATATCAACCCCCAGGCGCTCTGCCTCCTCCACCAGACGCGCGATACTGTCCATCATATACGGATGCCAGACCTTCTTCTCCTCATCGTTCAGATGAGGATACGCAGTCTCTGAGCCGACGATGGACGCGCCCAGCGTCTTATTAAAGGCAAGACACTTTTTAAATGTATCCACAGCGTTTTTCCTTACGTCATCATCAGGATTTCCCAGATCCATATAACAGCCGAGGATATGGATCTTTATCCCCTCTTGATCAAAATTAGAACGGATACGTTCTATGATCTCAGTCGTCACTTCATCATAAGAATTAATTTCTGTAAATCCCTTTGGCAGCACGAGCTGCGCCGCGTCGATCCCCTCTGACTTTAAAAGTCCTGCCAAGCGGTCTATGGGCTGTTTCCCGTAATCATGAGTCCTAGCTGCGATCAGCATATTTCTTCTCCTTTTCTCTGCTATAATATTATTTCAAAACTTCTATATACTGCACAGGGGCACGCTTCCGGCGCACCCCTGATGTAATGATCTGTGTCTTATTTTTTATACTGTACAAAACAATATTGCTCACGCGGGATTACGGCTGTTTTCCGATGTAAGCAAGGATACCGCCGTCTACGTAAAGGATATGTCCGTTTACGAAGTCAGAAGCATCGGAAGCGAGGAACACTGCTGGTCCCTGAAGGTCTTCCGGATTGCCCCATCTTGCAGCCGGTGTCTTG
>USKR01000284.1 GCA_900555215.1 uncultured Ruminococcus sp. | reverse complement strand
TGAAGTCTGCATGGCTGGATACTCTGAGCGACCTGAATGTATGCTCCCAGAAAGGGCTTGTGGAAATGTTTGACGGCTCCATTGGGGCAGGGTCTGTGTTTATGCCTCACGGGGGTAAATATCAGCTTACGGAAACTCAGGCAATGGTGGCGAAGGTGCCGGTCCTGACAGGAAAGACGGACAGCGTGTCTATGATGAGCTATGGATTTGATCCTTATCTGTCCAGCTGGAGCCCATATCACGGAGCGGTTTATGCAGTGGTTGAATCTGTAGCAAAGATTGTTGCGGCCGGAGGAGATTACAGGAAGATCCGCTTTACATTCCAGGAGTATTTCCGCCGCATGACAGAAGATCCGAAGAGATGGAGCCAGCCTTTTGCGGCTCTGCTGGGCGCTTATGCGGCTCAGATCGGTTTCGGCCTTCCGTCTATCGGAGGAAAGGACAGTATGTCCGGAACGTTCCAGGATATCGATGTGCCGCCTACTCTTGTATCATTTGCTGTGGATATGGCTGTGGAGAAAGATATCATCACTCCTGAGCTGAAGAAACCGGGCAATAAGCTTGTATGGCTGAGAATTGACAGAGATGAATATGATCTTCCTGATTACAGCGGGATCATGGATCAATACGGGAAATTTACAGAAGATATCAGAGCCGGGCGGATTGTATCCGCATATGCGCTTGACCGTCATGGCGTTATCGCGGCGGTGAGCAAGATGGCATTCGGAAACCATATGGGTGTGAAGATCGAACACAATATGGATGAAAGGGATCTGTTTGCTCCGGCATTCGGAGATATCATCGCTGAGGTGAAAGATGGAGAGGTCGGCAATCTTCAGATCGCTTATACTGTGATCGGTGAAGTGACAGATCAGGATGGATTTGAATATGGAAGTATCCATATCGGAATGGATGAGGCTCTGGCCGCATGGACGGAGAGACTGGAGGGCGTGTTCGCGACAAAATCTGCGGACAGCGCGGAAACTGCTGTGGAGGAGAAGCTGTACAATACTTCTGACATTCATATCTGCAGTCATAAGATCGGACAGCCGACAGTCTTTATCCCGGTATTCCCTGGAACGAACTGCGAGTATGACAGCGCAAAGGCATTTGAACGCGCGGGAGCTAAAGTGATCACAAGAGTATTCCGCAATCTGGATGCGGAGGATATACGTTCATCTGTAGATGAGTTCACCAGAGCGATCGCCCAGGCGCAGATGATCATGTTCCCGGGCGGATTCAGTGCGGGTGATGAGCCGGACGGATCGGCGAAGTTCTTTGCAACTGCATTCCAGAACGCTAAGATCAAGGAAGAAGTGGAAAAACTCTTAAATGAAAGAGATGGGCTCGCACTCGGTATCTGTAACGGATTCCAGGCTCTGATCAAACTTGGGCTCGTACCTTACGGAAAGATCGTGGGACAGGCAGAGGATGCTCCGACACTGACCTACAATACGATCGGGCGTCACATTTCAAAGATGGTATATACAAAGGTAGTGACAAACAAATCTCCGTGGCTTCAGGAAGCAGAGCTTGGCGGTGTGTATACAAACCCGGCGTCACACGGAGAGGGACGTGTTGTTGCTGGCGAGGAGTGGCTTGACCGTCTGTTCGCCAACGGGCAGGTGGCAACTCAGTACTGCGACCCGGACGGCAATGTGAGCAGGGATGAAGAGTGGAACGTGAATGGTTCTTACCGCGCTGTCGAGGGAATCACGAGCCCGGACGGACGTGTGCTTGGGAAGATGGCGCATTCAGAGCGCCGCGGTGATTCTGTAGCAGTCAATATCTACGGCGAGCAGGATCTGAAGATATTTGAATCAGGAGTTAAATACTTCAGATAATCTGTGATTTGAAGGAAAAGATGCGGGGGAACCCGGCAAAAATAACTTATATAAATAAAAATATCCGCCGAACCGGAGTGCAAAAACGGTTCGGCGGGGATTTTTGAAATCTGCAGCTGTTATCCCGGTGTTTTTAACTGTACACCTTTTTGATGTTGTCCAGCCTTGAAGACATATTTCTCAGAAGAAGGTCCGCCAGCGTGAGAGCAGTCATTGATTCAACAACGACAACTGCCCGGGGAACAATAACAGGATCGTGTCTGCCGAGGACTTTGATCTCAGCATTTTCATGATTGACGTCCACTGTGTGCTGTGCCCGTGCAATAGAGGAAGTGGGCTTTATGGCAGCTCTGAGGATAAGACGGGAGCCATCGCTCATACCGCCGAGAGTTCCGCCGGCATGGTTTGTTTTTTTTCGGACAGCGCCTTTCTCAGAGAAAAACGGATCGTTATTCTGGCTTCCCGTGGATAAGGAAGAGGCAAATCCGTCGCCGATCTCCACGCCTTTTACGGCTCCGATAGACATGACGGCATGTGCCAGGAGCGCGTCCAGTTTGTCAAACACGGGTTCGCCCAGACCGGCTGGAAGACCTTCTGCGATGCATTCCACAACTCCCCCGCAGGAATCACATTCTGCCATAAGGGATGATATATACACGCCGGCTTTTGAAGCGGCAGCATTGTTTGGCATGTAGAGCGCATTTTCCGTGATTTCGGACATATGGTAATCTTCCTCCGGGATAGAGTAAGGTCCGACAGCTTTTGTGTATGCCTGTACACGGATGCCCAGTTCCTTTAAGAGGAGAGATGCGACAGCGCCTCCAGCCACCCGGCCGATCGTCTCACGGCCTGATGAGCGGCCGCCTCCCCTGTAGTCGCGGAAACCATATTTTTCTGTAAACGGATAATCGGCGTGACCGGGACGGTAATAGGAGGCAATCTCGCTGTAGTCTTTGGACT
>USKR01000283.1 GCA_900555215.1 uncultured Ruminococcus sp. | reverse complement strand
GGAACAGCATTTTATCAGACTGGCAAAGGGGGCGTAATACATGGGAGCTTTTTTATATGGGATCAGCCTTCAGTTTAAAATGGATATCCGGAGCAGATCCCTCCTGGTCACCTGCTATCTTGTGCCGCTTTTGTTCTTCGCGGTCATGGGCGGAATTTTTACATCCATTATGCCGGGCTCAGAGAAAACACTGATCCAGTCTATGACGGTTATGGGCGTCTCCATGGGGGCTCTGATCGGAGTGCCGCCTTCTCTGGCTGAGATATACGGGACAGATGTGAGAAAAATGTATCAGGCAAACGGGGCGCCTCTGTGGTACGGTCTCATTACGCTGACTGTGTCAGCCTTCATCCACCTTTTGATCATGAGCGGGATTATCCTGGCTGCGGCGCCGGTCATGTTTCACGCAGAGGTTCCATCAGGACTGCTGCTCTACTTTGTGAAATTGTCACTGTTTATCATTGCTTCTCTTGGAATTGCAGGCGTGCTGGGAATGCTGGAAAAGAACCAGGCAAAGCTGACGATGCTGTGTCAGGCTGCGTTTCTGCCTTCGATCCTGCTGTCAGGGATCATGTTTCCGTCAAGCCTGCTGCCGGGGATACTGGAAAAGCTCGGAAAAGTGTTCCCTGCAGCGTGGGGATATCTGCTGCTTACAAAAAATGGAGCAGGAATGGGAGAAGTATTGCCGCTGGGGATTATTTTCGGGATAGCGGCTGTGGCATGTGCGGTCCTGATGAGGAGGATGAGAGGTGGTTTTGCACGGTGACAGAATTTCTGGAATCTGCTTGACTCTCCCCTAAGGTCATGCTCTATACTGGAATCAGATCATGATCAGAGAGTGAGGAAAGGAGAGCATACATGTATACGATTGGCGAATTTTCAAAGATCTGCCAAGTGAGCGTGAAAACCCTGCATCACTATGACCGGATCGGGCTTCTCACTCCGTTCCGGGTGGACAGTTTTACAGGATACAGATATTATACAAAGGACCAGGTGCAGCAGATGCTCCTGATCGGACGCCTGAAGCGATATGGCTTCTCACTGGAGGAAATACGAACCCTGATCGAATGTACTGACAGCCGGGTACTCCTTTCAAAGCTGCGGCAGCAAAAGAAAAAACTAGAAGCGCAGAAACGGCAGACAGAGCTTGTGATCGAAGAACTGTCTGCGCATTTGCAGAGTTTTGAAAGGACGGGTGATATTATGGAATACCAGAAACAATATGAGATCCGGCTGGTGGAGACACCGGAGCGATTCGTGCTCTCCACACGGCAGAAGATGGGGGTGGATGAGTTTGGAAAATATTATGGTCTGCTGTTCGAGCGGATCGCAAAGGAGCAGATATCTCCAGACGGATTGGTGGGCGCTGTTTACCATGACCAGGAATTCAGCCATGAGTGCTCGGATGTAGAACTGATCGTAGGAGTGACAGAGAAAGAGAAGGCAGATCAGGTTATGGGAGGTCATCTCTGTGCAATGACAGTCCACAGAGGAGCGTATTCATCCCTGTCAGATGCCTATGGCGCGCTGACTGCATGGATCGAAGAGACAGGTTATGAGTGGGATGGGGCGCCATATGACATTTATACAAAGTCATTTCTCCATAATCTTACGCCGGGGGAGTGGGAAGCAGAAGTATACTTTCCGGTGAGGAAGAAAGAGACAGACGGATAAAGGAATTAAAAAGGGCAGGATATCACCCGGTAAAAGGGAGAATATCCTGCCCGTTTCTTCGTAAAAATGAAAATCGCCCCCATTCATTGCCTGTCAGGATAGAAAGATTCCTGACGGCATGTTATGATAAACCATATGGAACCCCGCCAGATCCGAGAATTGATCGGAATCCAGGAAGGGATCATTGATGCTGAGAATGAAAAGAAAGAGGAGAAAGTGAGAATGATTTTATGAAAGAGATGTCTTTCATGACAAGAGATAAAAGCGGTCAGTATATCATTCGGAATATCCGCAAAAGTGAGATTGGTCTGCTGAAGGATTTTCTCTATGAAGCGGTCTTTGTGCCGGAAGGAGTGGAGTCTCCTCCAAGGGATATTGTAGAACGTCCGGAGCTGCGGGTGTATACGGATGATTTTGGCACGCGTGAGGGCGATAACTGCCTGGTCGCTGAGCTCGGGGGCAGGGTGGTCGGTTCTGTTTGGACAAGGATCATGGATGATTACGGGCATGTGGATGATGAGACTCCGTCCTGCGCTGTTTCACTGTATAAGGAATACCGAGGTCAGGGGATTGGCTCACAGCTTATGATGAAAATGCTTGATAGTCAATCTGGAGTCAAAAAACAAAATCAATACTATTGTACAGCGGCTGATCCAAGAAGAACAGATTGAGGCTGTGATTCTTGGATGTACAGAGCTGCCGCTGATGTACGCTGATGATAAGCTTCCGATTTCTGTTTTCGATACTTTACAGTACCATATTGCAGGAATCATAGATTATATGTTCAAGGAGTGACAATGTATCCGATTCAAAGATTCGAAAAGAAATATACAGAAAAACTGATTTCTTTTCTGTGGCGCTGCCTTCCTGAGTCAGGGAGAAAGCTGGATTTAGACCAAAAGCATAAGAGTTATCTGGACGTACAGCACTGTTTTGATGCATTCTGGATCATGCTGGACGGAGAAGAGATCATCGGCACAGCAGCATTAAAAAGAATGGATGAGCGCCGCTGCGAGCTGAAATTTCTCTATCTCTACAAAAGATTTCAGGGAAAAGGACTTGGCAGGAAGCTTCTGGAAACTGTGATCCGGGAAGCGGCACACCGCGGTTACCGGGAGATGTATCTTGATACATTATCGACCAGTGTAAGA
>USKR01000282.1 GCA_900555215.1 uncultured Ruminococcus sp. | reverse complement strand
TCTAGCGATTTACCAGCGACGGGATCGCAGCCGGTGTGAGGAAGAAATCGAGCTCGCTCGAATTTCTTTCTCGCAG
This sequence comes from uncultured Ruminococcus sp., assembly GCA_900555215.1. GTDB lineage: Bacteria > Bacillota > Clostridia > Lachnospirales > Lachnospiraceae > Mediterraneibacter > Mediterraneibacter excrementipullorum. Next base: position 2,751 of record USKR01000282.1, on the reverse strand, counting down.
CGGTTGCGAGGGTTGGCATTGGAAATGCCAACCCAGTGAAAAAACCGAAGGTTTTTGAACTGGATCCCGGAGCGGAAGCAGCCGGTGGTCCCGGAGCGGAAGCCTTCGGAAACTCCGTTAAAAAATTTCCCGGGTGATCCCAAAGCAAAACCTCCGGGTTTCCGGAGCCCAGCCGGATATTTATTTCATAAAAAGGAGATAAACAATGGAAGATAATATTTTTGATAAAGTCCATGAGGTCGACCTGAAGAAAACAATGGAGACTTCCTACATTGATTACGCAATGAGCGTTATCGCTTCCCGAGCTCTCCCGGATGTGAGGGACGGCTTAAAGCCTGTTCAGCGAAGAATTTTATTTTCAATGATAGAATTAAATAACGGGCCTGATAAGCCTCACAGAAAATGTGCACGTATTGTCGGTGATACAATGGGTAAATATCATCCTCACGGGGACAGTTCTATTTACGGCGCCTTAGTTAATCTGGCTCAGGAGTGGTCAACCAGATATCCTCTTGTTGACGGTCATGGGAACTTCGGTTCCGTAGATGGGGACGGAGCCGCGGCAATGCGTTATACAGAGGCGCGTCTGAGTAAAATTTCTATGGAAATGACTGCAGATATCAATAAAGATACTGTAGATTTTACTCCCAACTTTGACGAGACAGAAAAAGAGCCGGTTGTCCTTCCATCAAGATTCCCGAATCTCCTTGTAAACGGAACATCCGGTATTGCAGTCGGCATGGCGACAAATATACCGCCTCACAATCTGAAAGAAGTGATAAGCGCTGTAGTAAAGATCATTGATGATCAGATCGATGAGAACGGGGAAACTACGATCGAGGATATCCTTAAGATAATTAAAGGACCTGATTTCCCGACAGGGGCTGAAATCCTCGGGACAAGAGGAATCGAGGAAGCTTACCGCACAGGACGGGGCAAGATCAGAGTCCGCGCGGTCACAAATATCGAACCAATGCAGAACGGTAAGAACAGGATCATTGTTACAGAGCTTCCGTTCATGGTAAATAAGGCAAGGCTTATCGAGAAAATTGCAGAACTGGTTAAAGATAAAAAAGTAGACGGGATCACGGATCTGAGCGATCAGTCCAGCCGTGAGGGAATGCGCATCTGTATTGAACTGAGGCGTGATGTGAACCCGAATGTGATACTCAATCAGCTCTATAAGCATACTCAGCTCCAGGATACATTCGGAGTGATAATGCTGGCCCTTGTGGATAATCAGCCAAAGGTCATGAATATCCTGGATATGCTGAAATATTATCTGAAGCACCAGGAAGAGGTAGTCACAAGAAGGACAAAGTATGACCTGAATAAGGCGGAAGAGCGCGCCCATATCTTAAAAGGCCTGCTCATTGCCCTGGACAATATAGATGAAGTGATCCGGATCATCCGCGGATCAAAGACAGTCCAGATCGCGAAAGCGGAGTTGATGGAGCGCTTTGAACTTTCTGACGCGCAGTCACAGGCAATCGTTGACATGCGTCTGAGAGCTCTGACAGGTCTGGAAAGAGAAAAACTGGAAGCAGAGTATGCAGAGCTTATGAAGAAGATCGAGGAGTATAAAGCAATCCTTGCGGACAAAAAACTTCTTCTGGGCGTGATCAGGAAGGAAATACTCGTTATCTCTGAAAAGTACGGAGATGAGAGAAGAACACATATCGGATATGATGAGTTCGATATTTCCATGGAAGATCTGATCCCGAGAGAAAATGTGGTCATTACAATGACAAATCTCGGATATATCAAGAGAATGAGTATGGATACCTTCAGCAGCCAGAAGCGAGGCGGAAAAGGAATCAAGGGAATGCAGACTCTGGAAGATGATTATATCCGTGAATTGTTTGTAACGACTACACATCACTATATCATGTTCTTTACAAATACAGGAAGAGTTTACCGCCTGAAAGGATATGAAATTCCGGAGGCAGGCAGGACAGCGCGCGGCACGGCTATCATAAATCTGCTTCAGCTCATGCCTGAGGAAAAGATCACGGCAATGATACCGATCTATGAGTATGAAAAAGGAAAATACCTCTTCATGGCAACAGAAAAAGGTCTTGTGAAGAAAACGCCGATCCGGGAATATGCAAATGTCAGAAAAACAGGTCTGGCAGCGATCGTACTCAGAGAAGACGATAAACTTATCGAAGTAAAAGTAACAGATGACCAGCAGGATATCCTTCTTGTTACTAAGTACGGGCAGTGTATCAGATTCCATGAAACAGATGTACGTTCTACCGGAAGAGTGTCTATGGGAGTGCGGGGCATGAACCTGGGAGATAATGATGTTGTCATCGGAATGCAGATGAGCAGCCAGGGAAAAGATATGCTCATTGTCTCTGAAAAAGGAATGGGCAAGCGTACCGACATGGAAGAGTTTACTACTCAAAACCGTGGAGGAAAAGGTGTGAAGTGCTACAAGATCACTGAAAAGACCGGAAATGTTGTTGGAATGAAAGCTGTAGATGAAGACAGCGAGATTATGATCATTAATACAGAGGGTATTGTGATTCGGATGAAGTGTTCTGATATTTCTCAATATGGAAGGATAACTTCTGGAGTGAAATTAATTAATTTACCTGATCATGAAAAAGTTGCAAGTGTGGCAAAGGTCAGGAAAGCTTCTGCTGAAATTGACGGTGAAAAGGTAGAAATTTCAGAAGAAATTGATGAGTCTGATAAGTAATAAAATAATATATTAAAGAAATGATTTTGTTTATAAAAACCTGC
>USKR01000281.1 GCA_900555215.1 uncultured Ruminococcus sp. | reverse complement strand
CCACGCTTCGGGCTTCATACAAATCTTTCATATCATACATTTTTGTCACCTCCAAACAAAACCTCTCACTCAGATAAGCCCCGCCTTTTTAAATCCTTCAAATAACAGATGGGGTCTCATCGGAATCTCATCGAACGCCACTCCCACCGCCTGGAGTACAGCATTGCGGATCGCCGGAGCAGGCGAACATGTCGGAGGCTCTCCCAGAGCCTTCGTCCCGAACGCGCTCGTAGGTTCCGGATTTTCGACGAACTCTGCTTTCAGGTCCGGGTGATCCATAAATGTAGAGAGCTTATAATCCAGCAGATTATTATTGAGCGGTCTGCCTGTCTTCTCATCAAACAACAGTTTTTCTGACAACGCATACCCGATCGCCATACTCATGCCGCCGTGTACCTGCGCTTCCGCGAGAGCCGGATTGATAACTTTACCACAGTCATGAACATTCAAAATATCCTTGACCTCTACCCGGCATCCCGGGATATCCACCTCTACTTCAGCAAATGTACAGCCGAAGGAATACGCATTATTCTTAATCTGATAACTGCTCTCCGCTGTCAGGTGCCCGTTGTCTGTAAGGCTGTACAATTTCTCTGTCGCAAGCTCTCCCAGAGTCATCAGTGTCTCTCCATCTGTTGTTCTGACAATATATCCGTTTATAATATCAAGATTTTCTTTCATCTGTCGCGTCAGCTCATGAGCAGTCTCAATGATCTTTTTTTTCAGGAGTTCCCCTGTCTGACGTATGGAAAATCCCGCCATGTAAGTCTGCCTGGATGCATATGCCCCCGTCCCGAAAGGAGTCACATCCGTATCCTGGGTTGATATCACATGAACCATCTCAAAGGGGATCCCCAGAGTCTCCGCGGCCATCTGAGCAAATGCCGTATCCGCGCCCTGTCCTATCTCCGTCTCTCCCACCTGTACCTGGATGCTTCCGTCCTGATTGAGCACCATCCGGCACGCTGACGTTTCAAGCGAGATGGGCCATACCCCTGTGTTATACCAGAAGACTGCCATTCCTACACCTCTGCGGATATCTCCCGTCTGATGAGCATATTCTTTCAATTTTCTGTCGTATTCGAAATCTTTCCTTCCCTTTTCCATACACTCCCTGAAGGAATCGTAATAGTTTACATTTTTCGAAAAATTATCCTTAAATCCCTTGGGCATAACATTTTTCATCCGAAATTCATAGGACGGTATCCCCAGCGCGCGCGCCACATCTTCTGTGTGGCTCTCCATGGCAAACATCGCCTGAGGTATGCCATAACCTCTCATAGCTCCTGCTGTTGATTTATTTGTGAAAACAGTATATGCATCCGCCTCGATATTCGGGCAGGGATATAACTGTGGGAAGCATCCCATGCCTTTCGCCGCAATGCTGTGTCCGTGGGATGCGTACGCTCCCTGATCTGAGAAACTCTCAAATTTCCGCGCCGCATAGGTCCCGTCCGGATGTAAATATGATATAATGTGGAACCGGATCGCATGGCGGACTCTTGTAGATACAAAGGTTTCCTCCCTGGAGGTATCCAGCTTCACAGCCCTTCCTCCTATCTGGGTACACAGGTATGCGCAGAGAGGTTCATACAGAATGTCCTGCTTATTGCCGAAACCTCCGCCTATGTACGGTTTAATAACCCGCACCTGCCCCCACGGGATTCCGAGCGCCTGCCCCACGATCCGCCGGCATATATGAGGAAGCTGGGTAGATGTCACGACTACGATCCGCCCCTGTTCCATATAGGCGTAACAGACCGGATTCTCAATATGGCAGTGTTGGACAGTGGGCGTCTCATACCATCCTTCTACTTTTGTAAGTCCCGGTTCTTTTACAGCCTTCTCATAATCCCCGTTCCGTATAGAGGTGTGGGCCAGGATATTATTGGGATAGTTCTCGTGGAGTTGGGGAGCACCGTCCTCCATGGCTTTCCGGACATCCAGCACAAAGGGCAGTTCCTCGTATTCGGCTTTCAGAGCACGGACTGCCTGAGCTGCAGCAACGTCATTTTCTGCCACTACTGCCGCAATATCATCGCCATAATACCTGACATGCTTTACCAGAAGAAGCCTGTCCGCCACATCCTGATGAGCTTCTTCCGTTGACCACGGATGCCCTGCTGTCGGATAATAATACTCCGGCACATCAAAACAGGTAACGATTTTCACCACCCCCGGAATCTTCTCTGCTTCAGACGTATCTATGGACTTCACATATCCGTGGGCAATCGTGGAATGCATCACCTTCGCCACATATGCATTGCGGCCGCACAAATCATCAGTATATTTTGCCCGGCCGGTTACCTTTTCAAAGGCATCCACTCTTTTGACACTCTTCCCGATCACATGCTCTCGCTCCAATGGCTTTTTTACTGATTTTTCTCTTTCATCTGTTCCCGTTTTCTCCGATCTTCTCTCCTCCATAAATCTCACCTCCGGTCTAAGTAAGATCAATCTTGTTTCCTTTTACATACTTTGCGCGGATTTCCCTCTCATCCGCCAGATAGATCATTCTCTCCAGCCTGCTCCTGACATCCAGGGGCTGCGGATGAGCAAGACGGGTATCGTCCAAAACTACTGCATCGAATTCATACCCGTTTTCAAAGCTTCCTACTTTTCCGAAAAAGGCGCCGCCGCCCTTTGTAGCCATGTAGAAAACCTCCTCCGCGGTCAGCGCTTCAAGGCTGTCATCACTGATCCTCCATCTCAATTTGGAAGCCTGCACTGCATGCGCCATCGCGCGGAACAGATTCTCCGTGGAACCGCCCGCCACATCACTTCCGATCCCCACATGCAGCCCCTGCTGCAGGAATCTGCGCACTGGCGCAATTCC
>USKR01000280.1 GCA_900555215.1 uncultured Ruminococcus sp. | reverse complement strand
TATTCCGTCGGGTGGGAAATATAGACCATGCCCGGGAACACCATATGTTCATGATTCTCATCTTCGTAAAATGAGCGCAGATAACCGGACAGGGCATCTGCCGATATCTTCCCGTCCTCCTGGGGAAGCACGAGCACCTTGTGTCCTGAACATTCTATAGCTCCTGCCTCATGGGAGCTGACATGACCTGTCTCCGCCGCGATGACTCCCTCATAGGGTTTCAGCATCGTACTGATGACGATCTGGTTCGTCTGTGTTCCGCCTGTGAGGAAACAGATCTCCGCTTCCGGGCAGCCGCAGGCTTCCCGGATCTTCTCACCGGCGGATTCACAGTAATGGTCCGCACCGTATCCCGGAAGCTGTTCCATATTCGTCTCCAAAAGACGTTCTAACACTTTTTGATGGGCTCCTTCTGAATAATCATTCTCAAACACAAGCATTATTTCTCCGCCTTTCTGCCGATCGACAACTTCCGTGATTTCTTTTTCTTATTCAGCGCTTTTTTCCGCACACTGTACCCGAAGGTTCCCAGCTTTTTCCCCAATCCAAGATATTCTCCGTGAGAATAAGCCAAAAGCCCTGTCTTATTTAATTCAAATTTCCCCTTCTCATCCAGATACTGCTCATCTACCTGGACAGCACATACCTCCGCGAGAAACATATGATGGCTCCCCAGTTCCTGGATGCTCTTTACCCTGCACTCAATATTTACCGGAGATTCCGATATGACCGGGGCATATTGAAGAGATACGGGCTTGTCTTCCGTCAGTCTGCATTCCTTCCATTTATCTATATCTTTTCCCGACCGCACCCCGCAGAAATCTGCGGCGCGGCTCAGCTTCTCCGTAGTCAGATTGATCACGAATTCTCCGCTTTCTCTGATCATATGATAGGAATGTCTTTCGGGACGCACGGAAATATAGACCATCGCCGGATTGGTGCACACAGTCCCTGTCCATGCTACGGTCAGTATATTTGTATTTCCTCTTTTATCTGCCGTACTGACCATAACTGCCGGCAGAGGATAAAGCATATTCCCCGGCTTCCAAACCTGTTTTGCCATTTTTCTCCTCCTGTAAACAACGCCGTCCTCCGGCAGATCCTATTGCTGCAGCGAGCTGACCAGTGTGGGCACGAGCTGTTTCTTCCTGGAAACAACTCCTTTCAGCATAATCTCTTCCGTATCCTCAGGCAGATCATATGCGTTTAATATCTTTTCTCTTGCCTCCGGTCCGCAGCACAGCAGTTCAGAGGACTCTGTAATAATATTGGTCAGCATAAAGAAAATCATATTCAAGCCATGGTTATGCCTTGCTCTTTCGAGATGCGGCTCCACGATTTCCTTGATCTCTTTCAGCTCATCCCCGCTCATGGAATTTACCTGTCCGACGCCGAAGACTGTATCATTGACCGTAAACTGTTTAAAGTCAAGGAAGCAGATTTCTTCCGCACTCTTGCCTTTCAGATTGCTTCCGGCATTGAACATCTCCTGCGCCAAAGTCTCCACCTCGACTCCGGCGATCTTTGCCAGCGCCCGCGCCGCCTGCTCATCCAGCGGAGTGCATGTCGGAGACCGGAACATCAGAGTATCGGAAATAATCGCAGAACACAAAAGGGCAGCATGTACAGGCTCCACAAGGATGCATTCCTCCTGATACATCTGATATACGATGGTCGCAGTACATCCTACCGGCTGATTGCGGAAAAATACCGGTCCCATTGTTTCAATGCTCAGCCCCAGCCTGTGGTGGTCGATGATCTCCAGCACATCCGCTTCTTCAACACCATCCACTGCCTGGCTCCTTTCATTGTGGTCCACAAGGATCACCTGCTTTTTCTTTACATTGAGGATACGTCTTCTTGAAAGCAGACCTACAAATCTCCCTTTATTATCTACAACGGGGAAATCACGGAAACGCTTCTTTGCCATGACCTCCTGCACATCGTCCACATATTCTTTCATCCGAAATGTGACCAGATTATCCTTTGTCATAAAGTATTTCACAGGAATGCTCTGATTGATATGCTGTGCCGCGGTAAACGTATCAAGCGGCGTACGGATGATCACAATCTGCTTCTCCTCAGCCTGACGTATGATTTCCTCAGATATGGGGGCATCCTGGCACACAACCATACAGCTTGCTTCCATATCTGCCGCACACTGCTGCGCATCCTTTCGGTCGCCCATGATAACCAGATCATCCCTGCTGATAAAATCAGACATCAGGATCCTACTGGATGCCGCAATCACAACTTTTCCCTCCAGGAAATAGCCGTGCTCATTCCCGGTCACGACTTCACCGTCCACTGCGCGCGCGATATTCCGGTACTGAGTACGCGCCTTTGCCAGAATCTTGCTGTCATATACATCCATGTATGTCTTCGCAATATCACCGATCGTGATAACACCCTCAAGTTTCCCGTTCCTCGTCACGGGAAGAGTATGTATATTGGACTCGCGCATTTTCTCCCATGCAGTCCTGATAGAGACACTGCTCTTTAATCCCTCTACTTCCTTAAGCTCCACATCTTTAATCTGTTCCCGCAGATCAGACAAAAGCCTCGGCACCTTTACTCCGAAGCGCTCCAGCACGTACTGAGTCTCTTCATTAAGCTGTCCGGCGCGGCGCGGTTCATGCACCTGTCCGGTAATCTTCGTCTTAAATGCCGCATAGACAATCGCAGAACAGATTGAATCTGTATCCGGGTTTTTGTGGCCCACAACATATACTTTTCTTTCCTTTTCCCTTCCCATATAACAGTCTCCTTCTTTCCCGAAGAGTTTCTCCCGCATCCCCCAGGAGAATGCCCCGGTCATAATACAGCCTCACACGTCCTGTTAC
>USKR01000279.1 GCA_900555215.1 uncultured Ruminococcus sp. | reverse complement strand
CTGCGACCATTGTAAATGACACGATGGAGAACTTTATCCGAGCGTTGGAGTCATCGGATTCACTGAAAGGAGTGGGGAGAGAACTGCGTTCCTACAATACGGGAGAAAAGCAGGAGTTTGTAAGAGAGCTGATCTCTCCGCATCTGAACGGGATGTTTGTTACGCCAAAGGATGTGGACGAGATGATCCACCAGATCAGCCACACTCTCTCCGAGGCGATTAATATGCTTTTTGCATGAGCGTCATAACAGACGTATGACAGGCATACAATTTCAGGAGTAAGGACAGGAAAGGGACGCTTTTTTATATGGAGAATATGCGGACTAAAAGATTCGGACAGACAAAGGCAGCCGCGCCAATCCTGCTCCTGGCCGCGTGTACAGTGTGGATCATGTCGGGAGGGAGCAGGGGAAGCTGGAGGTATGATTTCCAAAATCAGATCTTTGCAGGCGCTGAAGAAATGTACATGCCGGGACTCGCCTATCTGAACCGGGCGCCTGGGAAAGGAGTTCAGGAATGGGTCAAAGAAAAAGCTCTTGCATGGCTTCCTATTGTCACTTATACAGAAGATCACGCAGTGAGCAGTCCTGCAATCGAAGACGAGGAGACTCTTGCAAGGATACTGGACGCGCAGGCGAATGATGAGAATACCGTGGATGAAAACGGCAATCTTGTCGGTGAATCGGATCAGGCAGAAGCAGCGGCGCAGCCGGCTGCGCCGACCGTAGACATGTCGATTGAAAAGCTGAGGGATTTCGATTATCTTCTGAGTAATTTCTATACAGTTGACAGCTCTACCATGATCGGTCCGGAACAGTTAAACGCGGATGACTTATTGAGCAGAAGCATGAAGATCGACAATACCACGGGAGGTCCCAAGGTGATCATTTTCCATACACATTCCCAGGAAGAATTTGTAGATTCCACGCCAGGGGACCCGGCAACAAGTATTGTAGGCATGGGGGAATATCTGACCCAGCTCCTGAATGAAAAGGGGATCGAGACGATCCATGATACAGGTGTTTATGATATCATTAACGGCCAGCTTGACCGCAGCAACGCATATGAGAACGCGGAAGCTTCGGTGCGCCCCATTATCGAAGCGAATCCGACCCTGGAAGTGGCCATTGACCTCCACAGGGACGGCGTGGCAGAGGGCACCCATCTGGTGACGGAGATCAACGGGAAGCCGACGGCGAAGATCATGTACTTCAACGGTCTGAGCCGTACACGCACCAACGGGGACATTGACTATCTGTACAATCCTTACATACAGGATAATCTTGCTTTTTCTCTCCAGATGCAGCTCGCCTCGGAAAGTCTGTATCCGGGGTTTGTCCGGCATATCTATCTGAGAGCATACCGTTACAATCTCCATCTGCTTCCAAAATCTCTTCTTGTTGAGGCGGGAGCGCAGACAAATACAGTGGAAGAGATGAGAAATGCCATGGAGGTTCTGGCGGATACTCTGGCGCATGTGATCCTGGAATGAAAATTTTCTGCCCCGGCCGGGAAAGGAAAGGTTATCTCCTGCGCTGCTATCCTATATCTGGTGGAGGTCCTTTATTTTTGTGTTTACAAATCACAAGGACTGGTGGTATAGTATTAAATGGCATGTCCTGTGCTTATGCAGGGCGTTTGAGAGAAACGATATTCCGCCGGCAGCGGAAATAAAGAAGGAGAATGTAAATGGCAGGCAACAATACATACGATGCAGGCAGTATCGCGGTGCTGGAAGGACTTGAGGCAGTCAGGAAGCGTCCCGGTATGTATATCGGAAGTGTATCTACAAAAGGATTAAATCATCTTATCTATGAGATCGTAGACAACTCCGTGGACGAGCATCTGGCAGGATACTGTTCGGAGATCCGGGTAACTCTGGAAAAGGACGGTTCCGCCACAGTCACGGATAACGGGCGCGGCATCCCGGTGGACATGCACCAGAAAGGAGTGTCCGCGGCACGGCTCGTGTTCACGACTTTGCACGCGGGAGGAAAGTTTGATGATTCCGCATATAAGACAAGCGGCGGTCTGCACGGAGTGGGTTCCTCTGTTGTGAATGCACTTTCTGTTTATATGGATGTCAAGATCAGCAGAGACGGCTATATCCACCACGACCGCTACGAGAGAGGAGTCCCGGTGGTCGAGCTGGAGGACGGCCTGCTGCCTAAGATCGGGAAGACGAGGAAGACCGGGACCACCATCAATTTCCTCCCGGATGACACGATCTTTGAGAAGACGAAGTTCCGTGCGGAAGAAGTGAAGAGCCGCCTTCATGAGACGGCATACTTAAACCCGGAGCTGACCATCATTTTCGAAGACAAGCGTCTCGATGAACCGGAGCACGTGGTTTACCATGAGCCGGAAGGGATCATCGGCTTTATCCGCGACCTGAATAAGAAAAAAGAAACCTTGCACGAACCCGTGTATTTCAAAGGGGAGTCCGAAGGCATCGAGGTAGAAGCAGCATTACAGTATGTCAATGAATTTCATGAGAATGTGCTCGGTTTCTGTAATAATATCTACAACGCAGAAGGCGGTACCCACCTGACCGGATTTAAGACTACATTTACTACGGTTATGAACCAGTATGCGAGAGAGCTGGGGATCCTGAAGGAGAAGGATGCCAATTTTACGGGCGCTGATATCCGAAACGGCATGACAGCCATTGTATCCATCAAGCATCCGGATCCCAGGTTCGAGGGGCAGACAAAGACCAAGCTGGACAACCCCGATGCATCCAAGGCGGTGGGAAAGGTGACCGGCGAGGAGATCGTACGGTATTTTGACCGGAATCTGGACACCCTAAAGACCGTGCTCTCCAGCGCCGAGAAAGCGGCGAAGATCCG
>USKR01000278.1 GCA_900555215.1 uncultured Ruminococcus sp. | reverse complement strand
CCGGAAGATGACGGAAGCGAGCCTGATATATATCAGGAAGAAGCAGCTGAAGAAGAAGCAAAAACGGAAGAAAAGACATCGGAAGTGTCGGCAGAAAAGGCATCTGATGAGAAAACCGAAGAAACGCCGGAGGCGGTGTCAGAAGGACATGCAGAAGAAATTGAAAATGACTATGAGGAGAAATGAAGATGCGGGTAGGTATGGGATATGACGTCCACAGGCTGACTGCGGGCAGGAAACTGATCTTGGGGGGAGTAGAGATCCCTTATGGAAAAGGGCTCCTGGGACATTCGGATGCTGACGTGCTTGTGCACGCGGTGATGGATGCTCTGTTAGGGGCGGCTGCCCTGGGGGATATCGGAAAGCATTTTCCGGATACGGATCCGGAATACGAAGGAGTTTCAAGCATCCGGCTCCTTGAGCATGTGGGCAGGCTTTTGGATGAAAAGGGTTACGTGATCGAGAATATAGACGCCACGATCGTTGCGCAGCGCCCGAAGATGAGGCCTTATATTGAACAGATGAGGGAGAATATCGCCACAGCGCTGAGGATAGAGACTGACCAGGTGAACGTGAAGGCAACGACAGAGGAAGGGCTTGGCTTTACCGGTACAGGAGAAGGCATCTCATCCCAAGCGGTCTGCGCGGTGGAGAAGTATACGAATTACGGAAGCGTGGATGTAACGCAGGGAAGCCCGGCGTGCGGCGGATGCTGCGCCCGCGCGGCGGGAAAGGATGATCAGGATGATACTGCGCAGGCTTGACCCGGCTGAACACGGCAGGACAAGAAAGCTGTGGGAAGAGGTTTTTGCGGACGATACAAAAGCCTTTTTGGATTACTATTATTATATCAAGACAAGAGACAATGAAATCTATGTCGTAGAGGAGGACGGGGGAATCTGCTCTATGCTCCAGCTCAACCCATACACGGTCAGAATGGAGGAACAGGAATTCCCGTCCGCATACATTATTGCGGTTGCCACCAGAAAAGAATACCGCAGCCGGGGCTATATGGGAGCTCTGCTCAGGACATCCCTGAATGACATGTACAAGAGAGGATTCCCGTTTACTTTTCTGATGCCTGCGGCAGAAGCTATCTATACGCCTTATGATTTCCGGTATATATACAGTCAGGACAGAGGGACGCTCATTCGGGAAGGAAGGGGAAAAGAGCCGTATTGGAAGAACGGAGAAGACGGCTCGGTCAGCTTTGAAGTGAGAGCCGCGGAGCTGGGGGTAAACAAAAGAGACGGAGTCCTCTTTTCGGATGCAGGGCTTTGGGATGCCGAAGAACTGTCACAATTTTTTGAAAGTCATTTTGCCGATCAATTTCAGGTCTGTACGGTAAGGGACACAGCTTATTATCAGACTATGATCCTTGAGCAGCAGAGTGAGAAGGGCGGCGTGCGTCTCATACGGCAGGACGGCGTGCTGAAAGGTTACTATGCTTATGCCGGTGAGGAAGGTCTGGAGATCAGGGAACCGCTCTTTCTGCCGGGATATGAGGAAGAATTCAGGATTTCTGTGGGAGAGCTGGCAGACAGGGATCGTACGCGGAGAGACGGCAGACAGGAAATAATGGTTCATGCATGCCCTCTGAAATTTGCTGGTGACAAGAAGCCGCTCATCATGGCAAGGATCGTCAGCCTCAGAAAACTTTTATCTGCATTGAAAGTACCGGAAGAAGAGAGCGTTGATTGTGCCTTTGCTGTGATCGATCCTCTGATAACGGAAAACAGCCGTATCTGGAAGCTGACGAGTGAACCGGGAGAGACAGAGCTCCATGTAAGGGAGACTGAGGATTCGGAAGGTGTGCTCCCGGTGGCTGATCTTACAGAGCTGATCTTCGGACAGGTGACACCGGAAGAACTCTCGGGCAGGGAGAGTGTGATCCTGACAGAGCATCTCGCCGGAGAGTTCAAAAAGATCACCAGATTGTCCAGGGTGTGCTTTAATGAGATCGTTTAAGCGGATTATTATAATGAGATCGTTTGGGCGCTTTGGGTTGACAAACCGCTGAAAGTTGCATAAGATAGGGAAGAAAGGCGAAGAACGGGAAGAGTAACAGTTTTGGTAATACTCAGAGAGGGGATGCCGCCGGCTGAGAGCAGCCCTGTATGGATAAACTGAGAAGTGCGCCCGGGAGCTGATCCTGTGAAAGGACAAAGTAGCGGGATACGTGTGGCAGACGTTACAGGCTGGTGAGTGAAAGAGAAATTCTTTTATTAGAGTGGAACCGCGGAAATAACTTCGTCTCTGAGCAGAGGCGGAGTTTTTTATTCTATTGGCAAGTTCTCCGGACTTCCCCGCGGATGTATTATTGTGATAAGGAGAAAAAATGGGGCTTATATCTTATATTAAAGAAGAGATACAAGTGGTCAGAGAGCGGGATCCTGCGATCAAGTCGAATATGGAGGTGCTTCTGTATCCGAGCTTCCGGGTGATACTCAGATACCGGCTGGCGCATAAGCTGTACCTGAAAAAGCACTATTTTCTGGCGAGATGGATATCCCAGAGGGCGGCGAGAAAGACCGGGATCGAGATCCATCCCGGAGCGACGATCGGAAAAGGACTTTTTATTGACCACGGCAGCGGCGTGATCATCGGTGAGACAACGATCATCGGCGATAATGTCACCCTATATCAGGGCGTGACCCTCGGGGGTACGGGAAAGGAGCAGGGGAAACGCCATCCGACCCTGGAGGACAATGTAATGGTAAGCGCCGGGGCAAAGATACTCGGGTCATTTACGATCGGAGAGAATTCGAAGATCGGCGCAGGTTCTGTCGTACTTGAAGAGGTGCCGCCGAACTGTACGGTGGTCGGGGTGCCGGGAAGGATCGTCCGCATG
>USKR01000277.1 GCA_900555215.1 uncultured Ruminococcus sp. | reverse complement strand
GGACTGTTGTATATCTCTCCAAAAGCCTGTCAATGCAGCTTTTTTTGGATTTCATCATACCATGCTTCTGTCATTCCCGTCTGGCTGCTATTTACATACACCGGTCCTTCATCGGTAGATATCTCAAGGATAGGGGAATGCTCTGTATACAGGTACATCCAGCATTTTCCGCTCTCTTTCCCCTTAAACGTACCCACCAGCATATCCGCGGTATCTCCTCCGTTTACCTTCCTGTAATCATCTTCCGGAAGCCTGGGCAGCATCTCAATGCCCCTGATCTCGTCATAACGGATTTCCATATCCGAATAGCCGGAAGTAATTTCTACCCCTTCCTGTCCCACCGTCATTTCAACAGGCGTAAGCTCAAATTTCATCAGCAGGACGACAGCCACAGACAGACATGCCACAGTCACGATAATTCCGCCGGCAAGACATAACTTTCCCACTGGCTTTGCCATGTTTGTCGTGTAATTCCAGGGACAGACCCAATCCTGGACGATCAGCCGCTTATCATGGGGATTGCTGTACCATCCGTTTTTCCAGTACACGTCATCATCAATATACAGAGGATTCTTATTGCCGGCAAGCATCAGCCCTTTCTTATACCGCACATAAAACATTCCCGCTATGAGAAACACAACAGGAGCGCTTTCTAAAATAATATAGACCACATAGACCCATGCCGGGATCCACGCACCCGCATCCATATACCCTGCCGCAAAAAGATATGCAGCGGCATTCAGCAGACTGCATCCCGCAAGGGACCATGACCAGGCGTTTTTCTGCATCCGGTTCACTTCCAGATTAAGTTCAGAATCCTCACTGTACACTTTGTTTCTCATTCTCAAGATCACCGCGTGCAGAATACCGAAAGTCAGACTGACAACCAGAGCGCATAACAGGAAAACCCATCCGTCGTCAGACACTGCGAGATACGTTCTCACCCCCGGCAGTATACATGGCATCAGGATAAGCGCGCAGAACAGTCCGTGCCACCAGGGTGAAAGCCCCATCTTCCCGGACTGGGCGCTTGTCTTTGTATCCACTGCCGCCAGGATACGGCTTCCGCTGCTTCCTATCCAGCCTCTCTCTACTTTCAGATCATACAGCTTCCTGTGAGTCCGATATACCAGCGCCACCGCTCCTGCTGCCATCTCCACGATCCACAGAGACCATACAAGTATGAATACAGATATATACCAGAAATTGAGCAGGCAGATCAGCGACCCTGTCAGCACATTCCACAGATAAAAACGCTTCGTCCGCTTCCTGTAGCTTTCCATAAACGCGGTCACTTCTTCACTTTCCGCCGCGCTCTCAGGCATGTGCACGCCCATGAGCATCCCCTCAGAATACTCGCGTTTTCCTCCGTATACTGCATAAATGATTCCAAGCGTAAACAAATCCACTGCAAGAAATATCCAGAACATCATCATAAGTCATTCCTCCCGGGTCCTTATCTGCTGTTATCTGCATCACCACTCAAACGCAGCATCACACAGCCTGATAAAATCTTCTTTCTGAAATCCTTTAATCTTTGCCTCCGCGCTTAAAAGCTCCAATTCTCCCTCCAGCTTCTCGCAGAACGCCCTGTCGTCACAAGATCCGCCGCGGTCCGGCAGCCGCACGACAGCGCCTCTTCTTCGGTCCGTCTCAATAAACCCTTCCGCCTTAAGAGACTGATACGCCTTACTTACAGTCATTGTATTTACCCCCAGTTCAGACGCCAGCTGCCGTACGGTTGGGAGCGCCTCGCCATCAGCGAACTCTCCCCTGCCGATGCCTTTCACGATCTCATTGCGCAGCTGCACATAAATCGGGATTTCCCCTGAAACATCGATCTTGATTATCATATCCAACCTCCTGAGCTGAAACCAAATATGCCTCCTTGTTTTGTATTATACTCTATAATCCAAATAATACAATCTCCTTTTTCAGAATCCGTGCAATTTTTTTCGCTTTGTGATATCATGAACATAATTCATCATTTACAAAGGAGAACTGTTTTTATGAAGATAAACGAACTAAAACTTGTTTATTTCAGCCCCACAGGAGCAACACGGAAGATCATGATGGAGACAGCGCGCAACATAGACGCCAAGTCCGTATCCTTTGATTTTTCCGTATATAAGGCAAAAAAACCATCTTTGAAATTCGGTTCCAATGATTTCGCCATCTTTGGGATCCCTGTCTACTACGGGCGTGTCCCTGCACTTTTTCTGGAATACCTGCAGAATATCTCAGGAAACAATACACCGGCCGCTATTGCCGCCACATACGGATGCAGGGAATACGAAGACGCTCTTCTGGAATTAAAGACCGAACTGGAGGGAAAAGGCTTCAAAGTCATCGCGGCAGCCGCTTTTCCCACTGAGCACTCCATCATCCCCATGATCGGAGCAAGACGCCCGAATAAAGCAGACCTCAGGCAGGCGTCTGAGTATGGGATCGAGCTGAACCGCAGGATGAGAAAAGAAGAGTCCTTCGAGGGCTTTGACCTGCATGTGCCGGGCAATACTCCTTACCGCAAATATGGAAAGACAGCGCTTTTCCCCAAAGCTGACCCGAGCCTCTGCACCCTGTGCGGCGCGTGTGCCAAAGCCTGTCCTGCCGCCGCCATTCCCGTTGACGACCCGAAAAAGACAGACCATAAAAAATGCATCGGCTGCATGAAGTGTGTGCGCACATGCCGCCAGAAGGCCCGCGCCGTAAATTCGATCAAACTTGGAATACTTGAGAAAAAACTCACGAAAGTGTGCAGTTCAGACAAAGCAGCAGAATTCTTCTTCTAAAACTGTTTAAATCTGGATTTGTGTGTGGGACGGACGAGCGGATCACGTCCGAAAACCGTGGA
>USKR01000276.1 GCA_900555215.1 uncultured Ruminococcus sp. | reverse complement strand
GCAATACGATACAAGCAGATATATATGGGTACATAGTAACGCTTGTCTGGTCGGATGCTGAAAATATGACAGTATCAGGACAGGGCGAACTTACGGGGATGGACTCGGGAGTTATTATGGGAATTACCAATAATCAAAGATATACAAGACCTTTGGAATTCAATCACAACTAAAATTTTGGGCAGATAAAGGTAACTTTAAATACCCTCAGACAGATTTCTCTTTAGGGCTGTCTGAGGGTATTATAAATTTTAACTCAGATTTCAAAATCGCTTTTGATATAATTTCTCCACCACCCCGATCACTGCGTACAGCGCCATCGCCATAATACAGAGCAGCACGATCGACATAATCAGCCAATCCATCTTAAATACTTGGCTGGAGTAAATGATCAGATATCCCAGCCCGTTCCTCGCCGCAAGAAATTCCCCGATCACTACCCCGACCAGGCACAGCCCGATATTGACCTTCATGTTGCTGATCACAGCGGGGACAGAGCTGGGAAGTACTACCTTAAAAAGCGCATGCCACCTCGTTCCGTGCAAGGTATAGATGAGCTTGATCTTCTCGCAGTCAACCGTGGTGAAGCTGGTATAGAGATTCATGATACTGCCGAATATCGCCACTGACATGCCGGCAACAATAATGGTCGTTGGGGTGGCGCCCAGCCACACGATGAGCAGCGGCGCGAGTGCGGATTTCGGCAGGCTGTTCAGGACGACCAGATAAGGCTCGAGTATCTCGGAAAGTTTCCGGCTGCACCAGAGGAGAACAGCGGTAAGTATGCTGAACAGTGTGACAAGCAGGAAACTGACAATGGTTTCGTACAAAGTGATGCCGATGTGCAGGAAAATGGAGCGGTCAGTAACCATTTCCCAGAAGCACAGAGCAATCTTGGAAGGGCTGCTGAAGATAAAAGAATCAATGATCCCTGTGTCTGCACAAACCTCCCACAGGACAAGAAAGATTACCAGGATCAATACCCGCGCAAGGCGTACGATGAGGCGGTGGCGGCGCAGGCGGGAGAGAAACAGTTCCTGCCCATGTGAGATTTTATTCATCGTGATTCAGCTCCTTCCATATTTCGTTAAAATAAGTCTTAAACTCCGGCGCATTCCTCCGGTTCAGCGGCGTGTCATTCTCAAGTGTAAATTTCACAGGGACAATACGCACGATAGATGCAGGCCGCTTCGACAAGATGATGACCCTGTCTGAGAGGCTGACTGCTTCGGAGAGATCGTGGGTGACGAGAAGCGCTGTTTTTCCGGAACGGCGGATAATCTGCCCGATATCGTCACTTACTGTGAGACGTGTCTGATAATCCAGTGCGGAAAACGGTTCGTCAAGGAGCAGAAGCTCCGGATCAAGCAGGAGAGTGCGGATAAGGGCCGCTCTCTGGCGCATTCCTCCGGATAATTCGGAAGGTCTGGACCGGGCGAATCGTTCCAGTCCGTACTGTTCCAGCAGCTGCACGGCACGCGCGCGGATCTCAGGGGTTACTTTTCCGCGGATCTCTGCGCCCAGGACCACATTGCGGTATACAGTGCGCCATTCAAACAGGTGGTCATGCTGGAGCATGTAACCGATTTTCGAAGAGTTTTCTGTCAGCGGCATTCCGCCAAGAGACATACTTCCGGCTTCGGGCTGCATAAGTCCGGCTATGAGTGAAAGGAGCGTGGATTTGCCGCAGCCGGAGGGGCCAACTATCGCTGTAAATTCTCCGGGGGTGAGTGCGAAAGAGATATCGGACAGAGCCTTTGTCTCCCCGTCCAGTGTATGATAGGAATAACTGACGTCGGTCAGTTTCAGGATTGGTTCCATAGAGTTCACTTCCATCCGTGCTGTATATTATTTAATGTATGAAAAAATACAGGCGACGTGAAAGCGGATGAGGACGGTGTGAAAAACATGTTTTCCGGCGTTGTATGAGAGCGCAAAGAGCGGTATAATAAAGACAAGTTAAGAAGAGCATACATCAGTGTGGCTGGGCAGGATTGAATATGCAGATACAAGATGGAGAGAGGAGAGATGGATATGTCAGGACATAAGATAATTACCATTGGACGGCAGTTCGGGAGCGGAGGACGTGAGATCGGACAGAAGCTTGCCGAGAGACTGGAGCTTCCTCTTTACGACCGCAGGCTTGTGACCATGGCGGCGGAGGCACTCGGCGTAAGGGAGGAGGATGCAGAGAGGGTGGATGAATCCAGCCTGAATTCATTTGTTTCCAACTATACTGTATCGCCGGGGATGTATATGGAATTTATCAGCGCCACGCCGTATATCCAGTCTTTTGACGACGAGGTATACAAGAAGGAGGCGGAGATCATACAAACCCTTGCAGAGAAGGGACCCTGCATTATCGTGGGACGCTGTGCAGATTATATTCTCAAAGGCAGGGCTGAGTGTATCAATGTCTTTATCTGCGCGGATAAGGAAGACCGTAAAAAGAGGATAGCCAGACTTTATAATCTGACGGAAAGGAAGGCTGCGGAACGGATCAGGCGGACGGACCGGGAGCGGAGATATTATTACGAACTCCATACGGGTCAGGATTGGGGAGCAGTAAGCTCGCATCAGATGCTCTTTAATGTCAGCCTTCTCGGAATGGAAAAAATCGTTGACTACCTGGAGGCGATGTACAAATGCTGAAGTGCAGGAGAGAAGAATAATGAACGTGCAGAAAGTAAACTATCAGAAAGAGCTTGAACGTCTCTTGAAAGAACTGGGAGCGGCGGAAAGGGTCCCGACGCTCCTCATCCATAGCTGCTGTGCTCCGTGCAGCAGCTATGTGCTGGAATATCTGTCCCAGTATTTTGAGATTACTGTTTTTTATTATAATCCGAACATTTATCCAGAGAGCGA
>USKR01000275.1 GCA_900555215.1 uncultured Ruminococcus sp. | reverse complement strand
ACCCTATTACGGAAATGTCCTCGGGGCAGTTCATATCCGACTCATTCAAAGCAAGTATCCCTCCCAGAGTCGTATCGTAATTGCTCAGAATGACCGCCGTAGGAGCCTCCTCCATTGCCAGAAGCCCTTTCATGCCCTGATACCCAAGCTCAAAAGAATGCCTGCCGCTTACCCGGTATCCTTCCGGAACGTTGATCCCATAAGTCCGAAGGGCATCCTCATACCCTTTCTTTCTCTCCACCCCGGTATACTCAACATCTGACGCAACAAGGGCAATCTTCCGATGACCATACTCGATCAGCATCTGCGCCGCACGAAATACCGCAGTACGGTTATCCACTTCCACACAATCGACTTCCTCACCGCGGAAAGCCCTGTCGAGAAGAACGATCGGCACTCCGGCTCTTTTTGCCGGATCGAGGAACCCTCCGGTCAAGCTTACCGCAAATATCAGGATTCCATCCACCTTGCGGCTCAAAAGGAACTGCAGATTTTCTTTCTCCATCTCCTCATTGTTGCAAGAATCGCAGATCAGCATCGCATAACCGCTTTTATGAAGTTCCTGTCCCAGATAATGCAGCATATTCCCTACAAAAAGGCACTGTATATCATAGACCAGAACTCCAATAGTCTTGGTCCGGTTTGTGACAAGCCCCCTCGCCAGCTCATTCACCTCGTAATGCAGTGCATCTATCGCCTCTTCGATCAGTTCCCGGTTCTTTGGAAGGACGTTCCCGCCATTAAGATACTTGGAGATCGTCGCCAGAGATAGTCCGGTCCTGTCCCTGATATCGCGAATTGTCGCTGCCATAAT
This sequence comes from uncultured Ruminococcus sp., assembly GCA_900555215.1. Taxonomy (GTDB): domain Bacteria; phylum Bacillota; class Clostridia; order Lachnospirales; family Lachnospiraceae; genus Mediterraneibacter; species Mediterraneibacter excrementipullorum. The sequence continues at coordinate 2,058 of USKR01000275.1, read as the reverse complement.
TACTCCTTTCAGGGAGTAGCGTACCGTCTGTTGTGCATTTTGTTTAACACAATCACTGTTTTAATTAAAACACACAGCACTTTAACAAGTCAAGCTTTTATACTAATATCTTTTTAAATCTCTCATATGCCTCATCCCACGCTGCCGTATCCTGAGGTTCATATATCTTGATATCCTGAGACCGTCTGATGATCTCCCTTGCCTCACCGAGAGACTTGATATCGCCCGAAGCCATAAGCTGAAGAGCCACATTTCCGAGCACTGTTGCCTCGATCGGACCTGCGCTCACGCGGCACCCGCAGGCATTCGCCGTAAACTGGCAGAGCAGGGCGCTCTGTGTTCCTCCGCCCACCATATAAACGGTTTTGTAATCTTTTCCCGTACATTCCCTGATCTCTTCCATCGCGTGACGGTACTTCATGGCAAGGCTCTCATTGATGCAGCGCACTACTTCCCCGATGCTTTCCGGCACCGGCTGTCCTGTCCTCCTGCAGAACTCTCTGATGCGGCTCGGCACATCTCCCGCAGGAGTAAACTCCGGCGCGTCAGGATCGATAAAACATTTCAGCGACGGTGCTTCTTTGGCCATGATCTCCAGATCTCCAAAGCCATATTCCTGACCCTCCCTGATCCACTGGCGGCGGCTCTCCTGAATGCACCACAGTCCGATGATATTCTTAAGGAAAGAAATCTTTCCTCCATATCCGCCTTCATTTGTAATGTTATAATATTCTGATTTGTCATTGATTATAGGCTCTGCAAGCTCTGTCCCCAGAAGCGACCATGTACCGCAGCTCAGGAAAATAAAATCTTCCTCTGAAGCCGGCACCGCCACAAGAGCGCACTGTGTGTCATGTCCTGCCACAGCCATTACATCAATCTTGTCAAGCCCGAGCTCCGTACAGATCTCATCCGTGAGCTCGCCAACCTTTGTTCCCGTAGGAACAATCTCCGGGAAGATGTTTTTCGGAAGCTTAAGCGCCTCGATCACTTCATCCGACCACTCGCCCTTTCTTGCATCCAGGAGCTGTGTGGTTGAAGCAATCGAATACTCTGCTTTCTTCTCCCCTGTAAGGAAGTAGTTAAACAGATCCGGCATCAGTATCATCTTGTCCGCGCGGTCCAGAAGATCCTTCCTGTTTTTCAGCAGGTAGAGCAGCTGAAACGCCGTGTTGATCTCCATGAACTGATTTCCTGTGATCTCATAAAACTTTTCTTTCTCAATATGTTTAAAGCTTTCTTCAAGCATGCCTTCTGTACGACTGTCACGGTAGTGCACCGGATTTTCAAGGAGTCTCCCCGCCTCGTCTACGAGACCGAAATCTACTCCCCATGTATCGATGCCGATGCTCTCGATCTTTCCGCATTTCTTTGCCTTGATCAGTCCCTGCTTGATCTCAAAGAAAAGGCGCAGCACATCCCAGTACATTGTACCGTTTAAGATAACCGGATCGTTGGAAAAACGGTGCAGCTCTTCAATAGTGATCTTCTCACCGTCAAAGGTCCCGCACATCGCCCTGCCGCCGGAAGCGCCAAAGTCAAATGCCAATACTTTTTTCTCCATATTACCCTCCAACATTTTGACAAGAGGGCTGAAAGTTCTGCTTTCAACCCTCTCCTTTCTTCTCGTGCTTTCTAACTGATATATTGCTGTCTCTGATTATTTGTACGGTTTGTAAAGCGCGCCGTAATTTGCGCATGCTCTGTAATCAGCGCCTTCTTTATCCATACCGAACGCATTCCATGCAGCCGGACGGAAGATCTTGTCCTCCGGTACGTTGTGCATAGCAACCGGAATACGGAGCATAGATGCAAATGTGATCAGGTCTGCGCCGATGTGTCCGTAGGAGATCGCGCCGTGGTTAGCTCCCCAGTTGTTCATTACATCATAAGCTGACTTGAACGCGCCCTCTTTGCCATTACATCTCGGTGCGAACCATGTACACGGCCATGTGTAGTCTGTACGTTTCCAGAGTGTGTCAGATACATCTTCCGGAAGTCCTACTGTCCATCCCTCTGCGATCTGGAGCATTGGTCCAAGGCCCTTTACAAGGTTCA
>USKR01000274.1 GCA_900555215.1 uncultured Ruminococcus sp. | reverse complement strand
TGGACGGATACGCGCAGGCTCTTACGGACTTTGACGGTTTCCTGACCGGATTTATACAGGAGATGCGGACGGACGATCTGCTGATCATCACTGCGGACCACGGATGTGATCCGGCGTACACAAAGACCACTGACCATACAAGGGCAGACGTGCCTCTTCTGATGTACAGTAAGAGCATCCCCGGGGGAAGGGATTACGGCGTCAGGGACAGCTTTGCCTGTGTGGCGGATACGGTCTGCAGACAACTGGGGGTGGAAAGTGATCTTGGCGGAGGTCCGCTGGAATGATCGGTTCCCGTTTGACCGGCAGGAGCACTGACGGGAGTACTGACAGGAGTATTACCGGGAGTATTTACGGGAATATTGACAGGAGAAAAAGATGTTTGGTTATGTGACAATATATGAGCCGGAGCTGAAAGTAAAAGATCTGAAGAAGTATAAGGCCTATTACTGCGGGCTGTGCCGCATGCTTAAAGAAAAATATGGATTTATGGGACAGATGACACTGACATATGACATGACGTTTGCAGTAATCCTGTTGTCGTCTCTGTATGAGAATGCTGCAAAGGCAGAGCGGCACCGGTGTAAAGTCCATCCCATAAAAAAACAGATGATGCTCAGAAATGAGATCACAGATTATGCCGCGGCAATGAATGTCCTGCTGGCATATTATCATATGGAAGATGACTGGCAGGATGACCGTAAAGTTACAAGCCTTATGACAAAAAGCATGATACATGGAAAGGTAAGGCGGATCATAGAAGAGTACCCCAGACAGAGCCGGGCGATCCGATCAGCTCTTGAAGAGCTGTCATCCTGCGAAAAGGAGGAGTGCACTGACATTGACCGTACTGCCGGATGCTTTGGCAGGCTGATGGAGGAACTTTTTGTGTACCGGGAAGATATCTGGGAACGGAATCTCCGCAAGATGGGATTTTTCCTGGGCAAATTTATCTATATCATGGATGCGTATGAGGACTTGCCGGAAGACTTGAAAAAGGGCAGATACAATCCCTTGCGGGATATGTACGGGAAAGACGATTATGAGGGAAGGATGAAACAGATACTATGCATGATGATCGCGGAGAGTACGGCTGAATTTGAGCGCCTGCCGTGTCTTCTTGATGTGGACATTTTGCGTAATATATTGTATGATGGAGTCTGGAATCGTTATAATAAGATACAGATGAAGAAAAGTGAGGATCAGGATAATGGCGAAAAACCCATATGATGTGCTCGGCGTATCACCCAGCGCATCGGATGATGAGATAAAGAAGGCATACCGTGATTTGACGAGAAAATATCACCCGGATGCCAATGTAGATAATCCTCTTGCGGATCTGGCGGAGGAGAAATTCAAAGAGGTACAGGAAGCATACGACACGATCATGCATGAGCGGCAGGCAGGCGGGTCCGGCGGGGATTCATACGGCGGTTCCTCTTATGGCAGTTACTCGGGATACGGATATGGCGGCTCTTCCGGGGGAGGATACCAGAATGCTCAGTCTGATCCGAGGCTTCAGGCTGCGGTAAACTATATCAACAGCAGGCGTTTCCGTGAAGCGCTGAATACTCTGGACCAGGTGCCGGAGAGGTCTGCCCTGTGGTATTATCTCAGCGGATGTGCGAATGCGGGACTGGGAAATAATGTGCTGGCAAGAGACCATGCGGCGCAGGCAGTTAATATGGAGCCGAATAATCTTCAGTACAGACAGCTTTTAAACCAGCTTGAATTCAGCAGCCGGAGATACCAGAACAGTGGATATGGCTCGGGCTATGGCATGGGCGGAGGTTCCTGCGGTACGGGAAATCTTTGCTGTGACCTCTGTATTGCTGATCAGCTCTGCGAATGTATGGGAGGAGATCTTTGTTCATGCATGTAAAAGCAAGAACCCTGGCGTTTGGCGGACTGCTTCTGGCGTTGTCCGTTGTTTTCATGGCGCTGGGCAGCATTATCGAGACGAGTACATTATTTCTGCTGGCAGCGGCATCCTTTTTTGTCGGGATTGTTGTACGCGAGTTCGGTCTGAGGGCAGGCGCGGCGTTTTATATCGCGGCGGTGCTGCTCGGTTTTATTACTGCGCCGAATAAATTTTATGTGCTTACCTTTGCGGCAATGGGATTCTATATCTGGGGTATCGAAGCGGCGTGGAGATGGCTGGAAAGACATCCGCAGTACAGGAACCGCCGGGTTATCTTCTGGATATTTAAATATGTAATATTTAATATTGTATATATTCCGATCGTGATCTTATTCCGCGATCTGTTGTTTGCAAGAGCAGTATCAGATGTGCTGATGGCCGGTGTGCTCATCGGAGGGCAGGTGGGTCTCTTCATATATGATAAGGCATATGAGTATGCGCAGGCACATATGTGGGGGAAAATGCGCGGCAGGATAATGGGATAAATAATATTATAAAACGGATCAGACACCATAAGAAAGGTGCTTGATCCGTTTTTTTATATATGTTGATTTGTATATGAAAAAGACAAAAAGGAAGAGTCACGTAAAAACGTGACTCAAAGGGGGAAAAAGTTTATGAAAAAGTGTTCTTCTTCAAGAACAATTATAGTATAGAAAACAGTTGTGTAAAAAGTGTGATGAAGTTTTGAATGGATTATGAACAAATGAATAAAAAAATGTGAAGAGATAATGAGGGATGAAACAGCCGGACAGAGCAGGATATAGGAGTTATTTTTTTAGATGAAGACGGACGATATGAAGGAGTTTTGGAAATATTGACTATAAACATATTAAAATAGAAGATAATAGATAGAAAAAACTGTTAAATCACACCAGAATTTTCTTGTTTAATAATTATAATTCGTATATAATTGTTAAAATAAGGGGATAAAATATCCAAAATTTAGAAAATG
>USKR01000273.1 GCA_900555215.1 uncultured Ruminococcus sp. | reverse complement strand
GGTATTGTCAGGGAACTGATCGGTGCCGGACAGATTTTCGGGAAACAGGTTATGCCTGACTCCTATGAGCCTCTGACTATTTTCGTGCTTGCGCCCGGAGCCTTTTTCGTGCTGGCATGTCTTGTGGCTCTTCAGAATAAAATAAAACATAATCTTGCAAAAAAAGGGAAAGAGGCGCCGCAGGCTGCAATCTGTGGTGAAGGCTGTGCATCCTGCGCGGGCAGAGGCATCTGCGGAGGACACATGGAATCAGATACAAATAAAGAAGAGGAGGGGGCTTAAATGCAGGAATTATTATTGATCGCAGTTGGTTCAGCGTTTGTCAATAATGTTGTGCTCAGTCAGTTTCTTGGAATATGCCCGTTCCTGGGCGTTTCCAAAAACGTAAAGACTGCTGCCGGGATGGGCGGTGCTGTAGTATTTGTCATAACGATCGCATCTTTTGTGACCGGACTGATCTATAAGTTTATTCTCGGCAATCCGGATATAATGGGTGGGGAACTGGAGTATCTGAATACGATCGTCTTTATCCTTGTGATCGCCGCCCTTGTGCAGTTCGTTGAGATGTTTTTGAAGAAATCCATGCCTCCTCTTTATAATGCACTGGGAGTGTATCTTCCACTGATCACAACGAACTGTGCCGTGCTGGGAGTAGCGCTGACCAATGTGCAGGAAGGATATGATATTCTGACCGGGGTGGTGAACGGATTTGCGACTGCTGTCGGTTTTCTCGTGTCAATCGTACTTATGGCAGGCATCCGTGAAAAGATCGAATACAACGATGTGCCGGCTTCATTCCGAGGGACGCCGATCGTGCTGGTAACGGCAGGGCTGATGGCGATTGCGTTCTTCGGGTTCTCAGGTCTGATATAGGAGGAAGATAGAATGAGCATGACAGGGATTATATTAGCGGCTTTGATCGTAGGCGGCACAGGATTGTTTATCGGAGTTTTCCTCGGGGTCTCGGGAAAGAAATTTGCAGTGGATGTGGATGAAAGAGAAGAGGCGGTTCTGGAAGCACTTCCGGGAAATAACTGTGGCGGCTGCGGCTATGCAGGCTGTTCCGGACTTGCAGCGGCGATCGTTAAGGGAGAAGCTGAAGTGGGAAGCTGTCCTGTGGGCGGCGCGCCTGTGGCTGAGAAGATTGGGAAGATCATGGGGGTGGACGCTGCCGCAAAGGAGCGAATGACAGCTTTTGTCAAGTGTTCGGGAACCTGCGAAAAAGCCGGAACAGAATATGAATATTATGGGATCAGGGACTGTGTCATGGCAAGCCAGATGCAGGACGGCGGGGCAAAGGGATGTGATTACGGATGCCTCGGATACGGCACATGCGTGGAGGCGTGTCCCTTTGACGCGATCCATATAGCAGACGGGATCGCAAAAGTAGATAAAGAGGCATGCAAGGCATGCGGGAAATGTATTTCCGTCTGTCCGAAACATTTGATCGAGCTGATCCCTTATAAACAGAGAACCTTTGTGCAGTGTAATTCTAACGAAAAAGGAAAGGCGCTTATGGATGTATGCCAGACGGGATGCATCGGCTGCCGGCTGTGCGAGAAAAACTGTGAGACCGGAGCAATTACGGTTAACAACTTTCTTGCACATATCGACGCGGAAAAATGTACGAACTGCGGCGTATGTGCAGAGAAATGTCCGAGAAAGGTCATTCGGGCAGAATTATAATGTGAGATTGATCCGGGAGCTGCTTGTATGCAGCTCCCCGTCTTTTGTCACAAAGACTGCCTCGATCCCGTCCATACTCCGGATCAGCTCCATCCCGTCTTCAAGACCAAGGACATAGCAGACTGTGCTCAGGGCAGCGCCGTCCACGGACCGGTCGGAGATAATCGTTACCTGATCCAGTTCATTCTGCACAGGGTATCCGGTATCGGGATCCAGAATATGATGGCAGATCACGCCGTCTTTCTCAAAATACCTTTCGTAATCTCCGGATGATACAACAGAGCTGTCGGATACAGATACAGTTCCAAGTACAGTACCGTCTTCGGAAAAAGGTTTCTGTATGCCGATACGGAAGTCTGAGCCGTCATAGCGCCCACCCAGGGTCAGGACATTTCCGCCTAAGTTGATCAGAGCATGGCGGACTCCCTCGCTGGTGAGATACTCTTTGAGCCGGTCGGCAATATAGCCCTTTGCGATCCCGCCCAGGTCGATCTTTGCCTCAGGGTCAGTCAGGGTGACGGTATTCCCTTCTATTTTTATACAGCGGTAATCAATGTGTCTGACTGCCTCTTCCAATGCCGAAGGATCCGGGAGCGTTCCGGCTCTGCCGCCGGTGAAATCCCAGAGTTCGGAGGCGGACGCTATCGTAATGTCAAATTTTCCTCCGGAGAGCTCGCCGTAGTGTATGCCGAGGCGCAGCAGCCCGGCAGTTTCATCAGAGACAGTCACAGGCAGGCCGTGTGCCTGGTTGATCTTAGAAATCTCGCTTTCCTCAATGGATGGGCTGAGGAGATTTTCATAGTATATGCAGAGCTCTTCGCAGTGATCAAGGATCTCGCGGTCAGCACCCCAGGCTTCTACCTGGATTACGGTATCAAAATAAGTTCCGGTCATTTTCAGTGATTCTGACTCAAGCGGTTTGCTGCATCCCCAGCATGATAAGAATGTAAAGGATACTATCAGAAAAAGAGAAGTAAGGCGGGCGATGCCCCTGATCCGTTTTTTTATCTGCGACACATTATGCTCCTTTCCGGGCGTCTGACAGACGCGTCGTAAATCATGAGGATATTATATCTGTTTTTCTGTTAAGGTACAACTGTTATCAGGCATGATCCTGCAATCGAACATGTGGTTGCATAATAAAATTCCATGTGCTATGATATTGAAAGTGAAGAGGTATAAGTATGAAGAAAAATGACTGGTTTCTGGCGGCGGGCATCCTGGCAG
>USKR01000272.1 GCA_900555215.1 uncultured Ruminococcus sp. | reverse complement strand
CGGAGACGGGCATTGCAGCTTCCGAAGAGAACTGTACGTTCCGAATGGCGGACCGGACGGCGGAGACGGCGGGCGCGGCGGCGATCTGATCTTTGAGGTGGATGAAGGACTGAATACACTTTCTGATTACCGGCACAGGAGAAAATATGCTGCCGGAGACGGCGAGCCCGGCGGAAAGAGAAAGTGCCATGGTAAAGACGGAAAAGATCTGGTATTATATGTGCCGGAAGGGACTGTCATTAAGGAGGCGGTCACGGGGAAAGTCATTGCTGATATGTCCGGGGAGAACCGCAGGCAGGTTGTGCTGAAAGGCGGAAAAGGCGGGCTTGGCAATCAGCACTTTGCCACTGCAACGATGCAGGTCCCTAAATATGCACAGCCCGGGCAGCCCGCAAAAGAACTGGAGGTCAATCTGGAACTGAAAGTGATCGCTGATGTGGGACTGATCGGTTTCCCTAATGTAGGAAAATCCACCCTTCTCTCCAGAGTCACTAATGCGGAACCCAAGATTGCCAACTATCATTTTACTACTCTGAGCCCGAACCTGGGAGTTGTAGATCTGGATGGAGCAAAAGGATTTGTGATGGCTGATATACCGGGGCTGATTGAGGGCGCCTCCGAAGGAGTGGGACTTGGGCACGAATTTCTCCGGCATATCGAGCGCACAAAGCTTATGATACATGTGGTCGACGCCGCCGGCTCCGAGGGAAGAGACCCGGTGGAAGATATTTATAAGATAAATGATGAGCTGAAAGCATATAATCCGGAAATTGCAGAACGTCCTCAGGTTATTGCCGCGAACAAGACGGATCTTATCTATGATCCGGAGAATGATCCCGTAGAGCGTCTGCGGCAGGAATTTGAGCCGAAAGGGATCAAAGTATTTTCAATCTCCGGCGCGACAGGGCAGGGAGTCTCTGAGCTTCTCTATTATGTGAGTTCCCAGCTCGATAAGATCGACACGCCTCCGGTCATTTTTGAGCAGGAATATTTCCCGGAGGACGAGCTGATCTACGAGGAACTCCCGTACAGTGTGGAAGTGGAAGACAGCGTGTATGTCGTGGAAGGCCCGAAGATCGAAAAAATGCTGGGATATACGAACCTTGACTCTGAGAAAGGTTTTGCTTTCTTCCAGAAATTTTTAAAAGAGACAGGTATTCTGGATGAACTGGAGGCAAAAGGCATCCAGGAAGGCGATACAGTGAAAATGTACGGGCTTCAGTTTGATTATTATAAATAAGGAGCAGAAAATGACGACAAAACAGAGAGCATATTTAAAAAGTCTTGCAATGACTATGGATCCCATCTTTCAGGTAGGCAAATCCAGTATGACGCCCGGACTTACAGAGGCGATTTCGGAGGCGCTGGAAGCAAGAGAGCTGATCAAAATCAGTGTCCTTAAGAACTGTGCGGACGATCCCAGAGAACTTGCTGAGATCATCGCAGAGCGCACTCGATCTCAGGTAGTGCAGGTTATCGGGAAAAAGATCGTCCTGTACCGTGAAGGAAAGGATGATAAAAAGAAGATTAATCTCCCTCTATAAGGAGTAAAAGCGCATATGAAGGTAGGAATTATGGGAGGAACTTTTGACCCTGTCCACATAGGTCATCTTCTTTTAGGAGAATTTGCCTATGAGGGATTTGGGCTGGATGAGATCTGGTTTATGCCAAACGGTAATCCTCCTCATAAAAAGACAGAGTATACAGAAGAAGCTTTGCATCACCGGATAGAAATGGTAAAGCTGGCTGTAAATGACGTGCCATATTTCAAGGTGAGTCTCTATGAGGCGGAGACAGAAGAACATTCATATACTTACAGCACGATGCAGGAGTTTAACAGGAGATATCCGGAGAATGATTTTTATTTTATCTTAGGAGCTGATTCGTTGTTTTCCATCGAACAATGGAGAAATTTCCGGGAGATATTTCCCACATGTACGATACTGGCTGCCATGCGTGATGACAAAGATGTTCAGAGTATGCATCTTCAGATCGATTATCTGACAGAGAAATACAAAGCCCGTATCGAACTCCTGAGGGCGCCTCTGGTAGAAATATCCTCTACCGCTATACGAAGGCGGGCGTCACGCGGACTAAGCGTACGCTATATGGTACCGGATACAGTCGCGGAATACATTGCGGAACATCAGCTGTACAGAAATAGAATAGAATAAAAGAGAAGGAACGATGGAAAAGTGACTGAGGAATTAACGAAGATCAGGAAAGATTTAAAAAAGAAGCTGAAAAAGGAACGTTTTGAACATACAGTCGGGGTGATGTATACCGCCGCCTCACTCGCCATGCGTTTCGGAGCGGATATTCAGAAGGCGCTGACAGCAGGACTTCTCCATGACTGCGGGAAATACTGCTCTGTAAATGATCAGATCAAACTCTGTGGCAAATATGGCATAGAACTGACAAAATCCGAACTGGAGATGCCTGCCCTTATCCATGCAAAATTGGGAGCATACCTTGCCGAGCACGAATATGGGATTAAAGACCCGGAGATACTTAATGCTGTCGCTTATCACACAACCGGCCGCCCCGGGATGAGCATGCTTGAGAAAATTGTATATATCGCAGATTATATCGAACCAAACCGCAGGGAAATACCCGGGCTTGGAGAGATACGCGGCATTGTCTTTCAAGACATCGACAGGGCTGTGTGTCTGTCGGCCGAGCGGACAGTCAGTTATCTTAAAGATGGGGGAAATGCGGTGGACCCAATGACAGTGAGCACATATGAATATTATAAAAAGTGAAAGAGAGGAGGAGTGAGATGCACCAATCAAAAGAAATGGCGCGCATTGCCTGGAATGCGCTCAGCGATAAAAAAGGTGAAGATATCAAGATCATTGATATCACAGGAATTTCCGTGCTGGCAGACTACTTTATCATTGCCAACGGAAACAGTG
>USKR01000271.1 GCA_900555215.1 uncultured Ruminococcus sp. | reverse complement strand
AGCGGCATCTGAACGTAAATTTCTTTCTTTGCTCTCTGAATACAGAAACTGATATGATCCGACATCGTCACGACCAGATTTGGATTCAATTCATATTTCAGCTCATTCCGGGCGATATCCACAAGTTTTGCCGTAAAATGGATCACCGTCTCCGGGATCTCGCTGAAAAGCCCGATATACTTCTGGTCGATATCATAAAACGTCCGCGTGATCAGATTCAGATCCTCAAGTTCGTATGGCGTTTTTGGAAAACCGATACCTTTTCCTGCGGCGATCAGTTCCTTTCCCTCTCCGTCAACACAGATTGCGAAATTATTATTCAGCTTCTTTATAACACGCATCTTTGTCTCCAATAAAAAAACTCCCTAAGGCATAAAACACATCACTTCATAAGCGATCTGCGTAATTAGTAATGCCTCAAAGAGTAACAACCTAACTAACAAACTCGTTATAGCAAAATCAAGATTTTATGTCTACTGTCATATCAGCCAAATTAAAAAACGTGATTTTAGTAATTTTACACAACCCTCTGGTGTACATCTTTTTCCTGATGATCCACCGGAGGACAGGCACAGCCCGGACAGATATATTTCTGCCGGGCTGTACTCTATTATTCTCTATCCTGCAATAAAGAACATTATTATTTATAATTTACGATCTTTCCGAAATCTGCCTTCAGGGAAGCTCCTCCTACCAGACCGCCATCGATGTCAGCCTGTGCAAACAGCTCTGCCGCATTGCCTGCATTTACAGACCCGCCGTACTGGATACGGATTGCCTCTGCAGTAGCCTCGTCATATACTTCAGCGATGCACTCACGGATACCCTTGCATACTTCCTCAGCCTGCTCTGTTGTAGCCGTCTTGCCTGTTCCGATCGCCCAGATCGGCTCGTAAGCGATGACCATTGTCTTAGCCTGGTCAGCCGTTACGTTCTGAAGACCAACCTTCACCTGCTGGCGGATGAAGTCCATTGTCACGCCCTGCTCCCTCTGTTCCAGAGTCTCGCCGCAGCACATGATCGGTGTGATGCCGTGCTCAAGCGCTTTGAGGACTTTCTTGTTTACATCCTCGTTTGTCTCGCCGAAATAATCTCTTCTCTCGGAGTGACCGAGAACAACGTATTTCACGCCTGCGTCTACGAGCATAGCCGGAGCGATCTCTCCTGTGTATGCTCCGCTCTCCTCGAAATACATATTCTCAGCGCCAACCTGGATGTTGGTTCCTTTTACAGCCTCAACGACCGGTACGATATCGATCGCCGGCACGCAGAATACTACATCAACCTCTTCGTTAGCTACGAGCGGCTTCAGCTCTTCTACAAGCGCAACTGCCTCACTCGGAGTCTTGTTCATTTTCCAGTTTCCTGCAATAATTTTTTTTCTTGCCATTTTACTTTTCTCCTATCCACTAAGCTTTTAAGTGTGTGTTCGGCTTACCAGGCTCGAAAATACCTCGCCAAGTGCGCCGAACTAAGTAAGCGCTAAGCTCAGCCTTCGCCTCCGGCTCGGCTTCACTAAGCTTTTTACTTATCGTTAGCTGCTGCCACGCCCGGCAGTTCTTTTCCTTCGAGGAACTCAAGGGAAGCGCCGCCGCCTGTTGAGATATGTGTCATCTTATCGCCATATCCGAGCTGATTTACAGCTGCTGCAGAATCGCCGCCGCCGATGATCGTTACAGCGTCTGTGTTAGCAAGAGCCTCTGCAACTGTCTTTGTTCCGTCAGCAAACTTCGGCATTTCGAAGCATCCCATCGGTCCGTTCCATACAACTGTCTTAGCTGTCTTAACAGCCTCTGCATACATCTTCGCTGTCTCAGGTCCGATGTCAAGTCCCATCCATCCGTCCGGGATCTCATTCTGCGCAACGACTTTTGTATCTGCATCATTAGAGAATGCATCTGCCGCTACAGCGTCAACCGGAAGAAGAAGTTTTACACCTTTCTCTTCTGCCTTTTTGATCATATCCAGAGCATACTGAAGGTAGTCTTCCTCGAGAAGAGAATTACCGACATTCCCTCCCTGTGCCTTTGTGAATGTGAAACACATTCCGCCGCCGATGATCAGAGTGTCAACCTTCTCAAGAAGATTGTTGATAACAGAAATCTTGCTGGAAACCTTAGATCCGCCGAGAATCGCTACGAACGGTCTCTCCGGGTTCTCTACTGCATTGCCGAGGAAATCGATCTCTTTCTGCATCAGATATCCGACAACCGCTGTATCAACGTACTGTGTAACACCTACATTTGAGCAGTGAGCTCTGTGAGCAGTACCAAATGCGTCATTTACAAATACATCGCAGAGGGAAGCAAGCTCTTTTGAGAACGCTTCGCCATTCTTTGTCTCCTCTGCTCTGTAACGCGTATTCTCAAGAAGAACAACATCTCCATCGTTCATAGCCTCTACCGCTGCCTTAGCGTTCGGTCCTACAACTTCCGGATCAGCTGCGAATTTCACTTCCTGTCCAAGGAGCTCGGAAAGTCTTACAGCAACCGGTGCAAGAGACAGTTCCGGCTTCGGCTCTCCCTTCGGTTTACCAAGGTGTGAGCAGAGGATCACCTTTCCGCCGTCAGCGATCAGCTTCTTAATTGTCGGAAGAGCTGCAACGATACGGTTCTCATCTGTGATCTTTCCATCCTGAAGCGGTACGTTAAAGTCGCATCTTACAAGGACTCTTTTGTCCTTTACGTTGATATCATCTACTGTTTTTTTGTTAAGTGCTGCCATTTTAATAGCCTCCTGATACTTTTTAAAACAATTATGCCGGAAATCTCTCCCATGCATATTTTACACTAAATAAGGTCCGGTCCTACAATAAGACCGGACCCCATTGTGAGTCAATTATTCAGAATCATCTTCTGAGTGCCTGTCCTCATTCTGAGAATGAATTAAGCCTCAAGCAGTTTTCCGAAGTATTTGATCGTTCTTACCATCTGGCTTGTGTAGGAGTTCTCGTTGTCATACCATGAAACAACCTGAACCT
>USKR01000270.1 GCA_900555215.1 uncultured Ruminococcus sp. | reverse complement strand
GATGAACCGGATCCGAAGAGAACTGGACGCCCGGTACGGCAGGGGAGAGAAGATGATTTTCGGAGAGCCGTGGGCGGCGTCGGAAACGGCGATGGAAGGCGGCGCTGTGCCGGCCCTGAAGAAAAATATCCGTCTGCTGGATGAAAAGATCGGCATGTTCTGCGATGATACGAGAGACGCAGTCAAAGGTTCTGCACTGAAAGTGAGAAAGCCCGGATTTATCAACGGGGCAGAGGACAAAGAGGACGATATCATCAGGGGAGTGGCCGCATGGCAGACCGCGGGGGTGAAAGCGCCTTCACAGATCATTACCTATGTATCTGCCCATGATAATCAGACCCTGTGGGATAAGCTTGCTGAGACAATGCCTCAGGCGGATGAAAAAGAAAGGATGAGGCTGAACCGCATGGCAGCGGCTCTGTATATGACATGCCAGGGAAGCCTTTTCCTTCTGTCAGGGGAAGAATTTGCCCGTACAAAGGACGGCATAGAAGATTCCTATAATGCCCCCATAGCCATTAACCGTTTGGATTGGAAGCAGGCGTGGGAGAACAGAGATCTCGTAGAGTACTACAGAGGCCTGATCGCTCTCAGGAGACAGCTGCCCGGACTTTGCGACAAATCTGCGGGGGCGGCTGACAGGATTTCCCGTGTACAGAAAGAAAAAGGGGCGGTCAGCTTCCTGATAGATAACCGGCTCTGTTTTTCGGAATGTCAAAATGGAGCGACAGGAGACGCTCAGAATCGAGATGTAAATGAGAAAGAGAGCCGATGGCAGACGTTGAAGATCGTTTATAACAGCAGCAGGGAAGAGCGTCCGGTCGCATTGGATGGAGACGGATGGAAGATTCTCTGTGACGGACAGGACAGCTGGCTGTGGAAGACGGAAAAACCGGCAGAGGGGGAAATACGTATTGCTCCTCAGAGCGTCCTTATTCTGGGACAGACTGGGGGCGCGGCACAATCAGAGGCTGCCGGCAGAGCGGCTGATAAAGAAGAAACGACCTGGAGGAAGAAGGCAGTATGAGCAGAAAATGGGTGTACGGAAAACAGGAGTGGAAGACATATGAGAGGGGACAGGAGAACTGTTATCTGATGACCAATGGGCTGGGAGGCTTTTCTTCTATGACCATGACAGGCTCCGTTACGAGAAATGACCATGCTTTTTTTATGGCGTGTACAAAGGCGCCTAACAATCGGTTTAATATGGTCCATCGTCTGGCGGAAAAACTGGAAACCGGGGGAAGGGAGCATGTTCTTTCTTCCCAGAAGTTTGCTGATGGGAAAGTGGAGGATGGATACCGGTATCTTTCTGAATTTTCTTATGAAGATACTCCGGTATGGAGATTTCATGTAAACGGTGTGGAAATCGTCAAAGAAGCGGCAATGAAAAACGGGGAGAACACGATTGTTCTTACTTACAGCATCATAAACCGGACACGCGAAAAGGCACGGCTGACTGTTACACCGTTTTATCAGTTTGCCTCAAAAGGAAAAGAACCTGACGCAGGACAGAAATTCGAGTGGTGGAAAACCCGTGATGACAGGATCAGGGGAACAGTCTGCCGGATCAAAAGTAATGGACTGAGTATGGAGTTGATCACGGACGGTCAGATCGAAGATGCCGGAGAAATCACGGAAACATATTATTATCCCTATGACGCGTGTGACGGAAGAAGAGAGTCCGGCTCTGCCATGGCATGCCACCGGATCAGCATCTGCGCAGAGAGCGGATGTGAAGAAACGCTTTCCGTCATATACGATATGGATGGGAGTGATATGGGCGCAGGTCATGTAAGCGGGGAGGAGAGTACGGATACTCCCCGAGAGATAGCGGCACAGATAATAGACGGGCTGAAAACATACAGGAAAGGGCTTGAGGAACTTGCCGGATTCCGGGATGAGAATGCGCGCATACTCTTAAAAAGCGCGGACCAGTTTATCTCTCTTCGGGAATCTACCGGGGGGAAGACAATACTTGCAGGCTATCCCTTTTTTGAAGACTGGGGAAGAGATACAATGATCGCGCTTCCCGGCGTGTGTATTTCCGTACACAGGTATGAGGAGGCTGAGTCCATATTGCGAACCTTTGCGGCATATGAGAGGAGAGGGCTTATGCCGAATCTGTTCCCGGAGGGCGGGAATGATCCGATGTACAATACAGTGGACGCGGCGCTTCTTTTCATCAATTGCGTATGGCTGTATAGCGAGGCGTCCGGCAATACAGACTTCGTGGAAGAGATGTATCCGGTCATGGAACGGATCATAGAAAGTTATAAAGCGGGCACAGACTATGAAATCCGCATGGATGAGGATTCCCTCATCATGGCGGGAAGCGGTCTTGACCAGGTGACATGGATGGATGTGCGTGTGGGAGAGATCCTGCCAACGCCCCGCCACGGGAAACCGGTGGAGATCAATGCATACTGGTACAACGCGCTCAGGATCATGGGGAGATTTTCCGATATGCTCGGGAAATCCGGCGAAGCTTATGAGGCATTGGCGGACAAGGTAAGGGCGTCCTTTGAAAAAGAGTTCTGGATGGAAGAAAAACGCTGCTTAAAAGACGTGGTATCAGGGACAAAGGCAGACACTCAGATCCGATGTAATCAGATCTGGGCGGTGTCAATGCCGTTTACTATGCTCGGACCGGATAAAGAGAGACAGATCGTGGATACTGTCTTTGAAAAATTGTATACGCCTTACGGGCTGCGCACGCTGGAGGAAGCAGATCCGGAATTTAAACCTTTCTATGGCGGGGAAGTCTTAAAGCGTGATCTTGCCTATCATCAGGGAACGGTGTGGGCGTATCCTCTGGGCGCATATTATATGGCATATCTCAAAGTGCACGGATACAGCAGTGCTGCGAAAGCATATGTAAAAGGGCAGCTGGAGGTAATGGAAGGCGCTATGCGGGAAGGCTGTATCGGACAGCTCCCGGAAATCTATGACGGGGATAATCCGGTGTCTTCTAAAGGGTGTTTCGCCCAGGCGTGGAGCACGGG
>USKR01000269.1 GCA_900555215.1 uncultured Ruminococcus sp. | reverse complement strand
CCTACATAAATATGGTGTATAATGTGTTTAACATTTGAGAGGTGAAAGTCTCAAACAATAATTACATAAAGGAGAGATTCGCCATGGTAAATTTAGTAACAGGTCCAAGAGGCAGTGGAAAGACACAAAAAATGATCGACCTTGCAAACGAAAAGGTCAAGACATCTAACGGAAATGTGGTTTTGATCAAAAAGAGCCCTAAGGATACATACACTGTGGACTTTAATATCCGCGTGATCCGTATGGCAGATTATCCAGATATCCTCACACTCGAAGAATTCGTAGGTTTCCTTTACGGCATGGCAGCCGGCAACCATGATATTGAAGCAATCTTTATCGACAGCGTATTAAAACAGGCAAACATTACCCTTGAAAGCCTTGCAGCTTTCCTTCAGAAGTTGAACAAGATTTCCACAGAAAACAATATCGATTTCTATCTCAGCGTCAGCGCAGAGAAGAAAGATATTCCCGGTATAGATTCCCACGACTGCAATGTGATATGCTGATCCAGGGAAAAAGACTTTGATACAAACAGGCTTTTGCCTGAAAAAAGGAAGTACAGTCCAAACCGAACTGTACTTCCTTTTATACTGTCATATTATTCAGCTTCTGCCGTAGGCTCCCTCTCTATCCCATTCACAGACAGGACGGTATTGCTCTTCTCGCCTTCTTTATATTCAATGGTGACTTCATCCCCCACATCATAGCGGATGATGTCAATGAAATCTACGACCGGTATATCAAAGATTGCATCCGAACCTTCCACCATGATATAGTAGTGGGAATTGCCTTCCACAACACCCTGGGCGATCTTTGTGATCCGGGCTGTAACGCTCTCTACGTCCCGGGTATCCTCCGGGGTCTGCTTGATCCCGTTTTCGTACATCAGAGTGTTATAATTATCCTCACATTGGCTTACTGTATCTCCGATCGCTACGATCTGGTATTTCTGTACATTTACCATCGCATATTTCTTCACCAGCCCTGCATCGTCCTTCAGGGCGATAAAATATGTCGGTTCTCCGGAAATGTTGAGCAGAAGCGGAAATGTGGCAACATAATGCAGGTTCTGCACCTGTCCTTCGGCAGATGACATCGCCGACGCTTCCGTGGCGCCCTCGACTTCGTAGAACCGTGTCTCCATGGTCCGCTGGTTCATAAGTACAAACCCTACATTGGACTGGTCTCCAGTGATAGATGTGACTCCGGTATATACCCATACATCATCATTGATCGCAAGGTAATTATATCCGTCCGTTGTATGCAGACAGTCTTTCTGTCCGAGCACGCTGTTGAAAAATCCGTGCTTCAAAGTGCCGTAATAATCATACAGCTGTACCAGCAGATCTGCAGAATACGCGCGGTCGATCCACTGCGGGGCATCCTCAATAACATAATCCTGTGTCTCGCCGGTAATTGCATTGCACAGTACAACACGCCCGATCGTCTCTCCGCCGAAAAGTCCGATATTAAATTTCTTTACGGGGCATATCCAATACGGTACCCCTTCCTCATCTACTTCAAAACTGAGATTATTAAAAATATACGTTGGATATTTGAATCTGAGATGACGGTAAATATTCCTGTTAAAATGATCACTCGTCGTATACTTCATGCCTTCATCCAGTTTGACAAGCTCCGTGTTCTGCGTCGCCATATCGATCTTAATATACGCGGGGATCCCTTCGCTCTGATTTGTGAACCATTTGATAAGGCTCGCATATTTTAACGGAGATACCCTGACCGGACGGTCCTGGTAGTTGATCTGAGAATACAGACTGTCCACCTCAAATTGGGACACCATATCCACCATACTGCCCATCTTCCTGTCCCCAAGAAGCTCCGCAGAGTCTTTGTCAAGAAGAGGAATCTGGTCAAAAGACAGCTCCTCGATATCCGTTGTAAACTCTCCCGTCTCCACGGTCATCAACTGCTGATATTTCTTAGCATTTACAATTGGCGAAGACAAAAGCGCCCCCACAAGATACACGATCACGATAAGAGCGACCACGCCGATTATCACTTTCAGCCCTTTCGATTCTCTCAGCTCATACCTGCTCAGATTTTTCTTCTTGATAAAGATCAGCGCGGCGAGGATCCCAAGCACGAGCAGAAATACCCAAAATTCTGTCGAATGGATATTGATCGCCGGCAGAGCCGCATAGTAATAGATTCCCAGCGCTACAATGACCAAAAGCACGAGCAGCAGTTTCGTTCTGATTTTTTTCATAGTCTTTCCTTTCCTCCTCCCCTTCAATAGAGCGGATTCCCACCCGGGACGGCCCATCTGTATCCGGGCTGCCCTGATGCTTAAATAGTACGGCAATTATAGCATTTTTATTCATAGAGTACAAGGACATAAAATGCCCCGGAACAGAACAGCAAATACCGTTCTACCCGGAGCATCTGTTTATTGTCTTTTTATTTCATTTTATTCCTCTGACGCCCGTGCAGCAATCTCTTTCTCCTGCACATCTGACGGAGCCTGCTCATACCTTGCGAACTGATACTCATAAGTTCCCCGTCCGCCTGTCATGGAGCGGAGCACTGTGCAGTAGCCAAACAATCCCGTCATCGGGATATCGGCTTCGATTACCTGCCTGCCTCCCGCTACCGGAGTCATGCCGAGAACTCTTCCTCTCCTCTTATTCAGGTCGCCCATCACATCGCCGGTGTAGTCGTCCGGCACAGTCACTTTAATAGAAGCGATCGGCTCAAGCAGAACCGGGGAAGCCTCCATGAAACCTTTCTTAAACGCCTGGCTCGTAGCGGTTTTGAAAGCCATCTCCGAAGAGTCTACCGGGTGGTAGGATCCGTCATAAAGGATCGCTTTCACTCCGACTACAGGATATCCGGCAAGGGGACCCTTCACCACAGATTCCTGAAGTCCTTTTTCCACTGCCGGGAAGTAGTTTTTCGGAACAGCTCCTCCGACAACGCATTCTTCAAAAATATACGGCGTATCCAGATCATGTGACGGTTCGAATTTCATCTTAACATGTCCGTAC
>USKR01000268.1 GCA_900555215.1 uncultured Ruminococcus sp. | reverse complement strand
GGAAGTGGAGAAGAAAGCAGTGGAAGAGGCAACATTTGCGGCAGGCGCAAGAGAAGTCCATCTGATCGAGGAGCCGGTGGCTGCGGCGATCGGAGCGGGGATCGATATCGCAAAACCATGTGGAAACATGATCGTTGATATCGGCGGCGGCACTGCGGATATTGCGGTGATCTCGCTGGGCGGCACTGTGGTCAATACTTCGATCAAAGTGGCTGGAGATGACTTTGACGAAGCGATCGTCCGCTATATGCGCAAGAAACATAATCTTCTGATCGGAGAGCGGACTGCGGAAGATATTAAGATCAAGATTGGGACAACATACCCCCTCGTGGAGGAGGAGACTATGGAAGTCAGAGGAAGGAATCTTGTAACCGGGCTTCCGAAGACAGTGACCGTGACTTCGTCTGAGACAGAGGAGGCTTTGAGGGAGGCTACCAGTCAGATCGTAGAGGCGGTTATTTCCGTTCTTGAGCAGACACCGCCGGAGCTGTCGGCAGATATCCTGGACCGCGGGATCGTGCTGACCGGCGGAGGCGCTATGCTCAGAGGCCTTGAGGAGCTGATCGAGGAAAAGACCGGGATCAACACTATGACAGCGGAGGATCCGATGAAGGTCGTAGCGATCGGGACAGGGCAGTTTGTGGAATTCATGAGCGGAAGAAAAGATTTCTGAACCATGAGAGGCAAAACCAACAGTTAAATGTGTTATCGACAGGGATGTGGGCTGTTTAGCAGAGCTATGCAGCACATCCCTGTTCTGATGTAATGCGGCAGGAAGAGAAGGTAAGAAGGGAAGGCAATGGAGACAGTCACAGGATATGTGGGACACATTGTGTTCCGGAATGAGGAAAATGGATATACAGTCTTTCATCTGGAAAACGATGACGGGGAAGTGACCTGCGTTGGAAATTTCAATTTTATAAATGAGGGAGAAATGCTGGAGCTCACAGGAGAGTATGTGAATCACAATGTATATGGAACACAGCTTAAAGTCGCGTCCCATATGGTGAAAGAACCTGAGGATCTCGTATCCATCGAGAGATATCTCGGCTCCGGGGCGGTTAAAGGCGTGGGGGCTGCCCTTGCGGGAAGGATCGTAAGGAAGTTTAAAGAAGATACATTCCGTATTATTGAGGAAGAGCCTGAGCGCCTTGCGGAAGTCAAGGGGATCAGTGAGCGCAAGGCGCGGGAGATCGCAGAACAGGTGGAGGGAAAGAAAGACATGCGAAAGGCAATGATCTACCTCCAGAAATATGGAATTTCTACAAGACTCGCAGCAAAGATATATCAGTTTTACGGTATGCGTGTATACAAAGTTTTGGAAGAAAATCCTTACCAGCTCGCAGACAATATAGAGGGCGTGGGTTTTAAAACGGCTGATGAGATAGCCGCGCGCATAGGGATACATACGGATTCCGACTACCGTATCAAGAGCGGACTCTTTTATACGCTTCAGCAGGCGGTGGGAGAGGGCCACATATATCTTCCGGAAGAGGTGCTTGTCCGCCGGGCAGGCGAGCTGCTTGGCGTGGAGATCCGGGACATCAGCAAGCATGTTATGGATCTGTGCATTGAGAAAAAGACAGTTATGAAGGAAGGCGGAGATGGGATCAGGATCTACCCTTCCCATTATTACTATCTGGAGCTGAATACGGCGAAAATGCTCCATGACCTGAATATTGACTGTGAAATGCCGGAAGATATGATGGAACGAAGACTGAAAAAAGTCGAAGAGACAGAGCAGATCGAGCTGGATGTGATGCAGCATAGAGCGGTGATCGAATCCATCAAGCACGGTCTGCTTGTCCTGACCGGAGGTCCGGGCACGGGGAAAACGACTACGATCAACACGATGATCCGGTTCTTTGAGAGCGAGGGCATGAGCATCCTGCTCGCCGCCCCTACCGGACGCGCGGCAAAGCGCATGACCGAGGCTACAGGTTATGAGGCGCAGACCATCCACCGTCTTTTGGAGGTGAATGTAAATCCGGAAGAGACGGACAGCGCGGGCGGTTTTATGCGGAACCGGCAGAATCCCCTGGAAGCGGATGTTATCATTATTGACGAGATGTCCATGGTGGACCTTCCTCTGATGCATGCCCTGCTCTCGGCTGTAGTGCCGGGGACCAGGCTGGTGCTGGTCGGGGATGTGGATCAGCTCCCCTCGGTGGGACCGGGGAGTGTGCTGAAGGATATTATTACATCTGACTGCTTTCCTGTAGTGACCCTGACGCGGATTTTCCGCCAGGCGGGGGAGAGCGACATCGTGGTGAATGCTCATAAGATCAATGCCGGAGAGCCGGTGTGCCTCGACAATAAAAGCCGTGACTTTTTCTTCCTGAGACGTCAGGACGCTGACACGATCATTGGAGTGACCATTATGCTCATCCAGAAAAAACTGCCCCGGTATGTGGGGGCTGAGCCCGGCGAGATTCAGGTTATGACGCCCACCAGGAAAGGACTGCTGGGAGTAGAGAGGCTGAATACTATCCTTCAGAGGTATTTGAATCCTCAGGATCCGAAAAAGGCAGAGAAAGAAATCAACGGGCGCCTGTTCCGTGAAGGGGACAAGGTCATGCAGATCAAAAACAATTACCAGCTGGAGTGGGAGGTGACGACCAAATTCGGTCTTGCCGTGGACAAAGGCGCAGGTGTGTTTAACGGCGATATGGGAGTGATCACAGAAATAAATCAGTATACCGAGACAATAGAAGTGGAATTCGATGAGGCGAGGAGGGTAAAGTATGGGTTTGACGCAGTGGAGGAGCTGGAGCTTGCGTATGCGATCACGGTGCACAAATCTCAGGGGAGCGAATATCCGGCAGTGATCATCCCGCTTCTTCAGGGTCCCAGGCTTCTATATAACCGGAATCTGCTGTATACGGCAGTGACAAGGGCGAAAAAGTGCCTCACTATCATAGGGAGTGATACAGTATTTCAGGAAATGATACAAAACAAAAACGAACAGGCAAGGTATACGAGCCTGGCGGAGCGGATCCGCGAATTCAG
>USKR01000267.1 GCA_900555215.1 uncultured Ruminococcus sp. | reverse complement strand
CGTCCGGCTTTCCCATCCGCTGGTTGTCTTCCACCGTTCCCTTGAAGAGGTAGCTGTTGTGGCTGACCAGAGTAATGTGTTCCATCAGGCTGTCCTCCCGGATCAGGGACAGTTCTTTTCCCTCGATGGTCACGCTGCCCTGATATCCCTGATTCCTTCCCATCAGGATGGCCGCAGCCGTACTCTTGCCGCAGCCGGAAGTCCCCACGATGGAAGTAAAGCTCCCCGCCGGAAATTCCATACTGACGCCCTTCAAGATCTCACGTTCTGCTTCGTAGGAAAAACGGACTGCTGTAAATTCCAGATCCATCTCCTTCCCATCCAGGGTTTCCGTCTTCTCCGGCGGTTCCGGCAGGTCAAGAAGAGCGAAGATCTTGTCGCTTGCCGCCATGCCGTTCATGGCGATATGGAAGAAAGAACCGAGAAGTCGCAGCGGGATAAAAAATTCCGCTGCCAGCAGGATCAGCATCAGCGCGCCGTGCAGGCTTAAATGGCCCGCCATGAATTCCGAGAGCGTAACGATCATGCCTGCCGCAGCCCCGCCATAGGCAATGATATCCATCACGCTGGTCGAATTCAGCTGCATGGTCAGCACCTTCATGGTGATCCGGCGGAACCTCTGGGATTCTTCATCCATTTCAGCCGCCTTTTTCTCATCCGAACGATAGATTTTCAAAGTCGTCAGCCCCTGAAGATTCTCCAGAAAACTGTCTCCCAGTTCCGTGTAGATACCCCAGTATTTGTTCAGAAGGCGTTTGGCAAACTTCTGAACAGCCACAATGGAAATCGGGATCAGGGGCACGCAGACCAGGAGCACAAGGCTTGCCTTCCAGCTCACAAAAGACAGCACGGCAAACAGGGTCACCGGCGCCAGCAGACTGTAAAAGAGCTGGGATAAGTATTTTCCGAAATATGTTTCCAGCTGCTCCACTCCTTCAGCCGCCATCTGCACCACCTCGGAAGTGGCTGTCTTCTCCCGGTATGCCGCCCCCAGCCGGAGCAGCTTCTCATAGATCTTATCTCTTAAGATCCTTTTCACATCCACACTCGCCCGGTAAGACGCATGGGAAGCCCCGCGGTCACAGACAAATCGCAGGATCAGCGCAAGCGCCGCGATCCCGCCGTAAGATACCGCCATCCGTGGAGTCACTTCCCAAAACAGCGCCTGTTCCAAAAGGAATGCAGCACAGTAGATCATAACAATCTGGCATAACAGGGCAATCCACAGCCATGCCACCTGATATACAATATATTTTTTTGCATGGGATAAAAGTCCCACCAGTCTCTTCTTGATCATATAATATTCTCACCTATTAATTTTTCTTTTTTCACGCACACTGCACACTACATGCCACACAGCAGGAAACGGATGATGCAGCAGCATCCGGGGTCCGGAAAACCGCATAACCTGCCGGATCTTTTCCCGCATCTCAGGCTTATAGCAGTGCACTTTACAGTTGCTGCAAAATGTCTTTTCCTCCATAAAAGGGCATTTCTCGCTGCGCAGCCTTGCATAGTCTGATAACAGCCGGCACGAGGGGCACATCTTCCCAGAACTTCTGTCATAGCCCTCATGGTTCTTCCGGCAGTACAGGCGGATCATTTCCTCCACCACATACTGCTCCTTCTTCCGTTTCTTCTCTGTCTTCTGTGACTTTCCCTCAGCACACACTGTTCTATCCCTCCGTTTCCGGGACAAACTTCTGGCCTGCCGGGATAGTGCGTATCTTCGTGAAGAAATACACATACTTAAAAACGATCAAAAATACGATAAATACCCTGCCGTACACATTCCGCATTGCCAGAAATGCAAGGAGCAGCATACAGGACGCCGGAATCAGCAGGCTGAACTTCGTCTTCAGTGTCATGGCACGGTTTTTCACAAAGCTGTCCAGATGTCTCTTATATAATTTTGTACCTGTGAACCATTTATGGAAACGCTCAGAACCTTTTGCCAGGCAGAATGACGCCAGCAGTAAAAATGGTGTTGCAGGCAGTACCGGCAGCACAACGCCGACCGCTCCAATTCCCATTGAAAGAAAACCAAAAAGCAGCCACACGATACGCACAGGATTTTTTTTCATATTCTTCATCATTTTCCCCTTTCTGACAGAAATACGCATAATAACGGGTTAGCTTACGCTAACCCGATAACAATTCTGATATACATGATTTCGCGCCCGTTGTCAATAATAATTCTCAAAATCAAGATCTAAATGATAAATTCTCTCAATAATCGTACTAAAAAAGCTCTTCCGGCCAATCCCCGGAAGAGCTTTTCTCAACTCCGTATACTTAATATTCTGCCTCTGCTGTACTCTGCCTCTATTCCGGCTTTTCCTCTTTGAGTGCCTTCAGATTACTACGGCCGTAGAGCACCAGAGATACCGTCATCATAACTACGCATGCCATGATCATTACCCTTGATACTCCCGCCGGGATATTATACCAGAATACATGCAGTATCATCATCGCGTAGAGCAGCCATGTTGTTACTTTACCATGCCAGTCTGCGCCGAACACTTTTCCCGTCTTATGTATGACAAGCAGACCCGTAACTCCCATAAAAGATTCCTTCAGTACCATCAGCCCGAGCGGCACGATCATAAGCGGGAAACGGGTGAGCAGGCAGAACAGCATTGCCGCCTGAGTCAGCTTATCCGCCACAGGATCCAGCATTTTCCCAAGGTCGCTGGTCATGTGGAAATGCCTTGCCACAAAGCCGTCCACAGTATCTGTTATGCCTGAAAGTATCAGAGTGATCCCCGCCCACAGATAGTTCTCTTTCACACAGTACAGCCACATAATGACCGGGATCAGGCACAGCCTGAAAAAGGACAGGATATTGGGGATCGTCAATATCTTATTCCGCGCACTTTGTGTATCGTTTGATCTTTCATTTGAACTGGATTTCATTTGTCTCCTCCTGGTTTTATCTTATGCAGGACAAGATCCGGCAGAGGTCTGCCCGTGCGGCAGGCACAGTATCTGACTGCCGGACTTGTCACGTAAAAAATCGTCCATACCCTAAAGAGTAT
>USKR01000266.1 GCA_900555215.1 uncultured Ruminococcus sp. | reverse complement strand
GGATTTTATCCGCACGATAGTATAAAGGATGTAAGGTCCCGTGTTTCCTTCAAAGGACGTGAACCTGTCCACGTCAAATATATAGTCCTTTGACGCCTGATTAGACAGGTCGCCGTATTTGATCGCGGCAAGGCCAACCGTCTGCGCGGTCTGTTCAGCCTCTTTTTCCTCCACAGTCCGGTTGTCCATGATCTTCTTATACATTTCCTCATCGATATCACGGATCAGATTTTCCAGGCGCATGACACCGCCCTCGCGTGTCTTAAAGGGCTTCCCGTCCTTACCGTTCATTGTTCCGAACCCAAGAAACTTAAGTTCTGTTTCCGGGCGCACGATCCCCGTCTTCTTCGCGCATCGGAACACCTGTGTGAAGTGAAGCTCCTGACGTTTATCCACCACATAGATCACTTCATCCGGCTGATAATCTTTCTCCCGTTCCACAAGCGTTGCCAGATCCGTTGTATCATAAAGCGCCGCCCCGTCTGATTTTAAGATCATGCATGGGGGAACCTCTTTATTATCCGTCTCTTCCTGGACATCCACCACAAGAGCCCCTTCGTCATAGCGGGCAAATCCCTTATCTTTTAACATCCGGACCATATCCGGAATATACTGCTGGGCATCCGCCTCTCCTTTCCAGAGGTCAAACTCCACGTTCAGCCTCTCATAATTTTTCTTAAGGTCTGCGACAGACACATTCATGATATGATTCCAGATCGCGCGGTATCCCCTGTATCCGTTCTGAAGGAGATAGGTCGCATGCAATGCTTCTTCTCTGTATTCTTCGTTCTCTTTCGCATAAGCGCTTGCCGTCGGATAGATCTCTTCCAGCTCGCCGATCGTAAACGGCGCTTCTTTCGGATACTCTCCCTCAAAACTTTCGTCAAAATACGGGAGCTCCGGCTGACGTTTCTTGAGCTCCGTAATGATCAGACCCATCTGGTATCCCCAGTCTCCGAGATGTATATCCCCGATCACCTGATTTCCTTTGAAACGGATGATACGTTTAACACTCTCACCGATGATCGCAGAGCGCAGGTGCCCCACATGGAGAGGCTTTGCCACATTAGGGCCGCCGTAGTCGATCATAACAGTCCTGGGAGCCTTCTCGTCCTCAACGCCCAACTTCTCCTCTCCTGCCATCTCATTCAGATAAGACGCCGCGCACTCGGGAGAAAGCTTCAGATTGATAAATCCCGGTTTCACCACATCCACAGTCTCAAAATAAACACTGTCCTTCAGATTTTCCGCGACATCTTCCGCAATCATGAACGGCGCTTTCTTATATTTCTTCGCCCCCGCCATGGCGCCGTTGCACTGGTATTCGCACAGGTCCGGACGGTTGGAGAGAGTCACCTTCGCAAGCTCTTCGTCATATCCCGCCTTTGCAAACGCTTCTCTCATATCTATTGTGATCAGTTCCAGCAATGTTTTCAATTTATTCCACACTCCTTTAATCCGTATGAATGTTATTCTACCATGTAAGCAGGCGTACAGCAAGAGTTCAATCTGTATTTGTGTGTGAGGACAAATGGTCGATAGAACGTCCGAAAACCGCGGAGCGGATTTACAAAATGTGTTTTTTCTTGAATATGATGATACACCCGGCAAGCACGACAATACTCAGTGCAACGACCCACGGATACCCATCCTTTAATCCGGGCATATCCTGGAAGTTCATGCCGAACCATCCCGTGATCAAAGTCAGCGGGAAGAAGATCGTGGAGATCACAGTCAGGTACTGCATGTTGCTGTTCTGCCTGGCATCGATCTGCGCCTGATATGCCTCTTTTACCTGCTGGGCGTACTCCAGGAGATGATTTGTCCGGCTCATAAGCCGGTCCGCCCTGTCCGTAAGCGTACCGAAATATTTCAGGTGTTTCTTAAGGAAAAATCCGTTCTCATTCTCCTCAAGCTCCTTGCTCAGGTCCATGATCTCATCATAGTAGCTGCGAAGGTTCAGAAGTTCCCTTCGGATAGGCATGAGCTTGTTCTGGAAATTCGCGATATGTTCCTGGCTCACATCCTCTTCCATCCTGAGAAGGCGCCTCTCATACGCCACCAGCATCTCCAGATCACGGCTGATAAATTCCGCAATATAATTGTAAAGAAAACGTTCTTTCGTCTCTCCCTGATGAGTTCTCTTCTGCTGGATCCTGCGGATCAGCCGGATGGAAAAATCTTCATCGTCCACAATCACCACATTTGCCCTGTTCACAAAGAAATACATCCTGTACCGGCTCCCCAGAACATCCAAAAGTTTCGGGATGCACAGCGTGCCCACCACACAGTCCTGCTGATTTTCCAGACGGCAGAAGCCGATCTTTGATACATGGATCTCGTTCTCATAGACAATACCCGCTTTTGACAGCACCTCTTCTGCGTGCCGGGAATCCGTCACAAAAACCGCCGGACCGGGATCTGATTCCCAGTCCGACAGTTCCATCGGTATCAATTGTTCACCAAACTTAAATATCATCCTATCACCTTACCGCTGCATATCTTTTTCTATTACTCCGCAAGTCCGCTGTCTCCCGCCGTCTTATTTTCGGCCGCAGCCGCTTCCTCCGTCCGTCTCTCGTTTCGCGCTGCAGCCCTGTCATATGCTTCCTGATACAGAAGTTCCTGAGAATTGACCGGATCTCCGTCGCATTTCACATAAGAATAGTTTCCATCGCATCCTTCTGCGCGGGCCTTTTTATTATCACTGAGCATCAGGTCGAATATCTCTCTGATCCGCTTTTTCAGTTTCTCAGAATAAACCGGCGCAGCAACTTCCACTCTCTTAACCGTATTCCTTGTCATAAAATCAGCCGAACCGATATAATACTTTGTCCTGTCCCCGCACCCGAAGATATAGATCCTGGAATGTTCCAGGAACCTGCCGACAATACTGATGACACGGATGTTCTCCGTCTCCCCCGGCACACCGGGAACAAGGCAGCATATGCCTCGCACGATCATATCAACACGGACTCCCGCTCTGGAAGCTTCCGCAAGCTTGTCCATGATCTTTTTGTCTGTGAGGGAGTTAAGCTTCAGCCCGATGTAGGCTTCTTCTCC
>USKR01000265.1 GCA_900555215.1 uncultured Ruminococcus sp. | reverse complement strand
GATTAAAAGGGAAGAGTAATTGGCTTGCAGATCAAAATGGGATGCTTTTTCAAAACAACAGAAAATCCAAAACAACTCTTGAAAATCCCGAAGAAGTATGGTAAACTACAACAGTTGTGAAAAGAAGAGCGATGGTCCTCTGGCACCAAGAGTGTTAAGAACGTCAAATATGAAGGAGGTCACACAAAATGAACGAGATCATCAAGAAGATCGAAGCTGAGCAGTTAAAGGAGAACGCGCCGGAATTTAATGTTGGCGATACTGTAAGGGTACACGCTAAGATTAAAGAGGGTAACCGCGAGAGAATCCAGGTTTTTGAAGGAACAGTCCTGAAAAGACAGGGAGGCGGCGCAAGAGAGACTTTCACAGTGAGAAAGACATCTAACGGAATCGGTGTTGAGAAGACATGGCCGATCCACTCTCCGCACGTTGAGAAGGTAGAGGTTGTCCGCAGAGGTAAAGTAAGAAGGGCAAAACTGAACTACTTAAGAAAACGCGTAGGAAAAGCTGCGAAGGTAAAAGAATTAGTAAAATAGTTGATCATGAGAGGGACAATTACAGAACTGTATATTGTCCCTTTTTGAATATACAGGGCTGATCTGGAGGAAGTATGCAGGGTTTGGATTTCCGGAAAAAGCGGGGAAAGAAAGTAAAGAAGCCCGGCGCGGGAAGAAAGAGAGCTGCGCGCGGAGGGCTCAGGTTTGAAACTGAAAAAAAGAGAGGGCTGCATTTTGCCCAGGAGAAGGATCCTGACAGCAGGATCGGAGCAAAAGGAATCATTCTGTGGATCGTAGAGATCCTGATCGTCTGTATGGCGGCAGTGCTGCTCGTGGCAGCATTTGGACAGAGGGTAAGCATCGCCGGTGATTCCATGGCGCCTGTGCTGAAGAACGGAAATGTTATCCTCATTAACCGGGCGGTTTATCATTTTAAAGACCCGGCGAGAGGAGATATCATTGCTTTTTCACAGACAGGAGACAGGCATGATTCTGTAAAAAGGATCGTGGGACTCCCGGGGGAGACCGTGCAGATTACGGATGGAAAAATCCTGATCGATGGAGAAGAACTGGCCACGGATATCTATGTATCCGGGATCGAGTATGCAGGTCTGGCGGAGGAACCGATTGAACTGGGAAATGACGAGTATTTTGTGATGGGGGATAATGGCACGTCGAGCGATGACAGCAGAGATCCGGGCACCGGAAACGTGAAAAGAGAAGATATACGAGGCGAGGCATGGTTTGTAGTGTCTCCGTCAGAAGACAGAGGTCCTGTCTGACCGGAAACGGCCAGAGGGAAAGATAATCGAAGCTGAAAATAACCGTGCCGCCAAACAAGGCGGCGGAATGGAGAGGATATATGCATTTTCAATGGTATCCTGGGCATATGACAAAGGCCCGCAGGATGATGCAGGAAAATATAAAGCTGATCGATCTGATCATTGAGCTGACAGACGCCAGGATTCCGCTGAGCAGCAGGAATCCGGACATTGATGAGCTGGGAAGGAATAAAGCGCGGCTGATCCTTTTGAATAAGGCAGATCTGGCGGAGGAGGCTCTCAGTGATGAGTGGGTGGATTACTTCCGGGGAAAAGGCTATTCGGCAGTAAAGGTAAATTCCAAAAAAGGCGGAGGTATCAAGTCCATCCAGTCTGTTATCCAGGAGGCATGCCGGGAGAAAATGGAGAGAGACCGTAAGAGAGGAATCTTAAACAGGCCGGTGCGCGCTATGGTTGTGGGCATACCTAATGTGGGGAAATCTACTTTTATCAATTCCCTTGCGGGAAAAGCGTGTGCCAAGACAGGGAACAAGCCGGGCGTCACAAAGGGAAAACAGTGGATCCGGCTGAATAAAAATGTAGAGCTTCTGGATACGCCGGGTATCCTTTGGCCGAAGTTTGAGGATCAGGAGGTGGGGCTGAAACTGGCTTTTATCGGTTCCATCAAGGATGAGATCCTTCAGACCGAGGAGCTGGCGGCTGAACTGGTTAAATTTATGAACATCAGTTATCCGGGCGCACTGGAAGAAAAATACAGTATACCGTCATCAGAGGATGCTTACGAATGTCTGCGGAATATCGCAGAGAGCAGGCACTGCCTTGTGCGCGGGAGCGAGCTGGATACCGAAAAAGCCGCATCGATCCTGCTGGATGATTTCCGGGGAGGAAAGCTGGGGCGCATTACCCTGGAAAAGCCGGAAGCTTAACAGGAAGGAAGACATAAATGAAAGGCATAATCAGGGAACTTTTTGGTTTTATTGTATTTATTGTGATCGTTGCTGCCGTATCTTATTTTGTAGTTACGTTTGTCGGACAGAGGACTCAGGTGAGCGGGGAATCCATGGAGACTACGCTTGCTGACGGCGATCATCTCATTGTGGATAAAATATCCTACCGCTTCCGTGACCCAAAGCGATATGATATTGTCGTGTTTCCGTACCGGTATGAGGAAAACACATATTATATCAAGAGGATCATTGGGCTTCCGGGTGAGACTGTGCAGATTGCGGACGGATATGTATATATAAACGGCGTTCTGTTAGATGAGCATTATGGAAACGAAGTTATGAATAATCCGGGTCTGGCTGCGGAGCCGATTACGCTGGGAGCAGATGAGTATTTTGTGCTCGGAGATAACCGGAACAACAGCCAGGACAGCCGTTCCGCAAATGTGGGCGTGATCCACAGGGACGAGCTGCTGGGGCGCGCGTGGATACGTATCTGGCCGCTTGATAAATTCGGAGTGATAAAACATGAATAAAAAAAGTATTGCACAGATAAAAGAAGAATTTGAACAGGCAGATGCTGCGCAGAGAGCGGTATTATATGAGGTTTACAGCTCTGATGACCGCGCCGGAGTGAAAAAGCTGGTCAGCGCGTACAGGAAGAAGGAGGAAGCCCTGCAAAAAGAGCGCATGCGTCTGGAAGATATGCGCAGTTTTGAGCATAAGTACAGTGCATACAGTCTGATCTGCGGGATCGACGAGGCCGGAAGAGGACCTCTGGCCGGTCCGGTGGTAGCAGGGGCGGTTATCCTGCCTAAGGACTGCGAGATACTTTACCTCA
>USKR01000264.1 GCA_900555215.1 uncultured Ruminococcus sp. | reverse complement strand
GTCTTTTGAGATCACAATATCTCCCAGCATAAGATCGCCTGTCTCGGGATTAAACGCATCGGCACTCTCTTCTATTCCGTTCAAATCACCCGGTGTCTCATACTCCAGCATAGGAAAAGAAAGCACGTCCGTTGCCCGGTCGATATTGCGGTGTTCCCTGTTCATTTCATGTATCTCATCATCATCCGTAAGCAGAAGGTTAACCTCTGCCTCATATGGACACTCTTCATAGTCAAGCACCGTCTCTACAATAAGCTCCGCTGTCTCCCTCACATCAAAAGGCAGGGCAGCGTTTCCTTCTTCTTCGATATACAATGTCATACACTTCTCCTCCTGCTGCCCTTTCCCCTTCCGGTGCTCTTTCTTTCACTCTTTTTCTCGTACTCCTCATATGCCTTGACGATCCTCTGTACGAGCGGATGACGGACAACATCCTTGCTGGTCAGTGTACAGATGCTGATTCCTTCCAGATCTTTTACCACTTTTACTGCAACATCCAGACCGGAAACAGCCCCCGAAGGCAGGTCTTTCTGAGTCGAGTCTCCGGTGATCACTACCTTGGAGCCAAAGCCGATCCTGGTCAGGAACATCTTCATCTGAGCCGGGGTTGTATTCTGCGCTTCGTCAAGAATGATAAATGCATTGTCAAGCGTACCCCGCATATAAGCGAGGGGTGCCACCTCGATCAGTCCTTTTTCCGAATTTTTGATAAAGCTCTCCGCTCCCATGATCTGATAAAGCGCGTCATAGAGAGGTCTCAGATATGGATCGATCTTGCTTTGGAGATCCCCCGGAAGAAACCCGAGCTTTTCTCCCGCCTCGATCGCAGGACGGGTAAGGATAATACGGCTCACTTCATTTCTTTTAAAAGCAGTGATCGCCATTGCCATTGCGAGATATGTCTTTCCGGTTCCCGCCGGTCCGAGTCCGAAAGTGATCATTTCATTGCGGATGGCGTCCACGTATTTCTTTTGTCCCAGTGTCTTAGGTTTGACAGGCTTTCCCTGCAGAGTGTGACAGATAAGCTCTTTGTCAATCTCTACGATTCCCGCTTCCCGATCGTCATAAACAAGAGAAATAGCATAGTCCACGTTCTGCTCCGTGATCATATTGCCTCTCTTTGATAATTCTACAAGCTGGGTAAGTATGCGGAGCACCTTTTCCGCTGCCGCGCTCTCTCCTACGATCTTTGTACTTCCGTCCCTTGCGATCAGGGTCACATGAAATGTTCTCTCCAGCTTCTTTGCATATACGTCAAACTGTCCGAACACGTTTGCTTCATGTTCAGCCGGTATATCAATCATCAGTTCCGACAGACTCATCAGTTTCTTTCCTTTCGACTGTTAATATTTCTGTATCCGCCTCCTCGGTAATCCTCTCATTAAGATAAACTGTGCCCGAGGCAGAAGCAGAATCCTCATATAAATGTATTTTAACATTATTTCCCCTTATTTGAACACCTTTTTCCTCCAAATCTTCACAAAACCGCTTAAAATCCAGGCTCAGAAGACGTCTCGCCTCTTCTTCGCTGTATGTCCTTTCCACAAGAGAATAGGACTTTACAGACTTCATTCCATAGAAAAGGGGCAGATAAAAGTTCTCTCCCAGCCTGATCTGCGTCTCCTCTGTCACCCTCTCGCTGTGTTCATATTTATTCTTTATGCTGCCCACTGATACTGTCCAGTCGGCAAGACGGATAAAGGGCTGGTACTTCTTCTTTCCGTCGTACACCTTCTCCTGATATGCCAGCGGCAGAGTATCCGTATACTCCATCTGTGTGTCTGCAAACACATCGGCATCTGACCTGTGATACTGATAGCTGACGACTTCCTGGCTGTCATTTACTACTTCAACTCTTCCCAGAACCAGGATATCCCCTTTTTTCACGGTATCTCCCACATGCACCTGGGGGACGCCGGACCTTGTAACGATCTTTGTGACCACACCGTCAGCAGAGGCGATCAGATCCACCGGCTTTTCCTCTCCGCCGTCCGGAACAACAGAAGCGTCCTTTTCAGGAAATGTATCCTCATTTTCCTTAACCTGGATCTTCAGCCTGCTGCCATCGATGGAGGCAGAAACCCAAACGATATCATTATATTCCTTTCGTATGGCTTTTACAATACCCGGACAGTCCACCCTGCTGCGAAGCATCGCCGGAGCGACACCTTCTGACTCCAGGAATTCAGCAAGGGTTGTATCCGGATATCTCTCATTTCCCTCGAAATGGATATCCCAGATAAACAGAGAGTATGCCCGCAGAAGCACCGCGCACAAAAAAAGTCCTGCAAAAAAAAGTTTTCTCTTCCTATAGCGGGCGAGAAAAAACGGAAAGCCATACCTGCCTTCAAGCGTGACCTTTGTGTGTGTTTTTCTGATAATGGGTTTCAGTTTCCGGAAATCCGAAATGCTCATGTACATCTCGTATCCCTTTTCCGTGGGTTCCAGCCCCCATATAAAAAGGTTGTGAAAACAGCACATATTCAGGAAGCGTTCCGGTGAATAACCTGCCACGCAGAGCCGGATATATCCCTGCAGCCAGCGGATGAATGAACGGATCACTCTTTGTTCCTCCCATAGATAAATTCAAGTGTCTGGATCTTCCCCGTGACCTTCATCTCATCATTTGTATAATATTCGATCTGCAGCCTGCTGCCCGTCAGACGGATCTGCCCGCCTTTTGTCTGTACGCGGACCAGACTCTCTGTATATTCTGTGATTCCCCGGTAATTTTCAATACACACCTCAAAATCACCAAGCACAGTGACCACCGACGCTCCCATTACTACATCTTTCGGCATACTTGCAGCCGATGCGAGTCTTTCCCTGATTTCTTCTCTCTCCATAGAAAAACGCCACACATACGCCTTTTATAGCCAGTATATGTGCGGCATGTCATGTTCTATTCATTTATCAGGATCAATAATCCAGGCAGGCTCTCTCCGTCACAAAAGGACGCACATATGTATCAGCCACAGCCACATGCGCCGGATGGCTGCCATAAACCTCGATGTCCTCCGCCTTTTCCAGAGTGCTCACAAGAGCAATATCATGGGTGCTGGACGCGAGA
>USKR01000263.1 GCA_900555215.1 uncultured Ruminococcus sp. | reverse complement strand
CAAAAACGCATTGGTGCGGCTCCTGACGGTACGATTTTTATTGTTTCCGATTTTTCGGATGTAGCGGACAGCGAGACCATACGAAGAAACCTGAACCGGCTTGTGCAGGCGGGTACACTCAGGCGTATTTTGAAAGGAGTCTTTGAAAAGCCGAAATTCAGCAAGCTCCTTGGGGAATTTGTGGCAGCGGACCCGGATGCGGTTGCCAAAGCATTGGCGAGATGCTATCATTGGACGATCGCTCCCTGTGGAGATACCGCATTAAATATGCTGGGGCTGTCTACTCAGGTAACGGCAGTATGGTCCTATATCAGCGACGGGCCATATAAAACCTATGAATGGGATAAGACAAAGATTGAATTTAAGCACCGGACCAACAAGGAGGTTACGGGCCTGTCGCCTATGACGATCCTAGTGATCCAGGCGTTAAAGACCCTGGGAAAAGAACATGTGGATGAAAAAACCATACGGATGCTTTCCCGCAGGCTGAATGAAGATGAAAAGGCGGCGCTCCTTGCAGAAGGGGCCGAAGCGACGGATTGGATTTACACTGTGATTAAAGAAATCTGCAAAGGAGAAAGAGAAAATGATTGAGATTGCCAGACTTCCGGCTGATGACCGGCGGGAGCTGTTTCATAACACCGCAGCAAAAACCGGCCTTCACGATGCCATTGTGGAAAAGGATTTTTGGGTATGCCTGACGCTGGATTACCTGTTCCACCGCTCTCCATGGAAAAAGGCGGTCACATTTAAGGGCGGGACCAGCTTATCCAAAGGGTATCACCTTATCAGCCGGTTTTCCGAGGACATTGATCTGATTTTGGATTGGCGTGTCCTGGGGTATGGTGTCAATGAACCCTGGGAAAAACGCTCGAACACCAAGCAGGATGCCTTCAATAAAGAGGCGAACCGAAAGGCCGAGGTTTTCCTGGCAGAAACCTTCTGCCCGCAGGTCCGGGAAGGGCTTTCTGCTGAATTGGGCCTTCCGGCCAATCTTTACATAGACGAGGAAGATAAACAGACGGTAATCTTTGCTTATCCAAACCTGTTTACCGATACCTCTACCTTACAGGTGATTCGATTGGAAATCGGGGCGCTGGCGGCCTGGACACCGGCAGAGCTGGTGGATATTGTACCGTATGCTGCGGAACAGTACCCGCAGTTATTCAAGCAGAAAGAGGTTCCTGTCCTGACGGTGGCGCCGGAGCGGACTTTCTGGGAAAAGGCGACGATCCTTCACCATGAGGCCAACCGGCCTGAACATCTTTCTATGCCCCAGCGGTATTCCCGCCATTATTATGACCTTTACTGTATGGCGAAATCGCCTGTGAAGGAAAAAGCGTTTGCACGGCTGGACCTGCTGCAGAAAGTGGTCGATTTCAAGATGAAGTTTTATCCGCGGGCCTGGGCGCGCTACCCGGAGGCTGTTCCGGCCACCTTAAAGCTGCTTCCTCCGTCATACCGCCTGGGTGCGCTGCAGGAGGACTACACTGCCATGCGGAATATGCTCTATGGGGAGATTCCATCCTTTGAAATCATGATGGAGGCCGTTGGAGAGCTGGAAAAGGAAATCCACACATTATAACGGAAAAAGCCGCAATAATGCCTTTTCTTGCTTTACGAGATCTGAATGACTTTATTTTCGGTGCGCAATAAACATAACACTCCGGTCATTATCAAGTATCCTTTCTGGCAGATGACGGCGCGCAATCCAAAGGCTGTGTATGTGTGCATCAACTACGGTGAGGCGCTCTGCCCTCAGGAGATTGAGAGCCGTTCTCTCTGTATGGACAGAGATATCAAGACCGTGCTTGAGGACTTAAAAGGAAAATGAATTCTTGTGCCTTTTTTTCAAATGTAGTAAAATAGGACTACGTTTGAAAAGAGAGGGAGATAAATAATGAATAAGAAAGAAATACTTGAGATCAGAAAGCAGTTCACACCTGCAAACTGTGCGATCACCCGAATCTGCGGCTGCTATGTGGATCACGAGAAGACGAAAAAAATGGAGTCAAAGGAGGCGTTTCTTTCGCTGCCTGAAGAAGAAGCATTTAAATATTTCGATATTTTCAAAAAGACGTTGTCAGGCACTGTCGGAAAGAATATGCTCAATCTGGAATTCCCGCTGGATGCGGAGATGCCGGGCGGGACGCAGGAATTTCTCCTGAAGCTCAGGGACAGCAAGCTGGAAGATGATATGCTTCTGGAAGAGTTCTATGATAAAGTTATCGCTACATATGATTATGCGGAGAATTATTATATCGTCCTGATCCATGCAATGTACGATATTCCGGGAAAGTCCTCGGATGGTCTTGAGATGTTTGACGCGTCGGACGAGGTGTATGAGTACCTTCTCATGAGCATTTGCCCTGTATCGCTCTCAAAGGCAGGTCTGAGCTATAATGCAGAAGATAACCGGATCCAGGATCGGATCCGCGACTGGATAGTGGATATGCCGGTCAAAGGATTTCTGTTCCCGGCATTTAATGACCGGAGTACTGATCTGCACAGCGTGCTCTACTACACAAAAAAATCTGAGGACCTGCAGCCGGAGATGATCGATCAGCTCCTGGGTGCCCAAATGCCAATGTCAGCGGATACCCAGAAAGAGACATTTCAGATGATCATAGAAGATACCCTGGGGGAGGACGGGGACTATGAGACTGTGCGCAATATCCATGAGACGCTCAATGACCTGATCGAGGAGCACAAAGAAGAGCCTGAGCCCCTGTCTCTTGACAAGACCGAAATGAAGAAAATTTTTGAACAGAGCGGCGTGGATGCTGAAAAGATGGAGAATTTTGACCGCAATTTTGAAGAAAACGCGGGTGAAAAAGCATCTCTTCTGGCGACGAATATTGCAGAGACAAGGAAGTTCAATATCGAGACCCCGGATGTGGTTATTAAAGTAAATCCGGACAGAGCAGATCTTGTGGAGACGCGGATCATAGACGGCAGGCAGTGCCTGGTCATTCCGGTAGACGATCACATCGAAGTAAACGGGATCAGTGTAAGGACGATAAAGCCGGCCGGACAAACCGGCGGGACGGAGAGCCTGGAGGCTCCCTTGTCACCGGCCGGGCTCTA
>USKR01000262.1 GCA_900555215.1 uncultured Ruminococcus sp. | reverse complement strand
TGGTCATTTTGGTGCTTATTCTTTCGATCTTTGGAGTTTTCATGGTCAGGAGCGCAAGAGCGGACTATATGAACAACCAAATTATGGGAGTTATCCTCGGGCTTATTGCAATGGCAGTAATCTCGCTGATTGACTATAAATGGATACTGAGTCTGTACTGGCCTCTCTATATAATAAATCTGATCCTCCTTGCTGCGATCTGGATACCCGGACTTGGAGTCAATGTAAACGGAGCGACACGATGGCTGAATCTCGGTTTTATCCAATTCCAGCCGTCAGACATGACAAAAATCCTTATGATCCTCTTTTTTGCAAAATTCCTGGCGGACAGGGAAGAAAAAATAAATACACCGAAGTTGATCCTTCAGGCGGTCGGTCTGATCCTGCCTTCGCTTGCACTGATCTATAAGCAGCCGAACCTTTCAACGACAATCTGTGTAGCGGCCCTGTTTTGCGTGCTTCTATTCCTTGCAGGTTTGAGTTATAAGTTTGTCGGAACTGTACTGGCGGTTACGGTGCCCCTTGCAGCTCTGTTCCTTTTTATTGCGGTACAGCCTAATCAGCCTATTCTCCAGGATTATCAGCAGGAACGTATCCTTGCCTGGCTGGAGCCTGAAAAATATGCTGATGATGAGTCGTATCAGCAGCTGAACTCTGTTATGGCGATCGGATCGGGACAGCTTTCGGGAAAAGGATATAACAACGATGAGACAAATTCCGTTAAAAACGGAAATTTTGTTTTGGAACCGCAGACAGACTTTATTTTTGCCATAATCGGGGAAGAATTAGGATTTGTGGGTTGTTGTGCGGTCATATTTTTGATATTATTGATTGTGATAGATTGTATTTTGATTGGCTTGAAGGCAAAAGATACAGGAGGGCGCATCATCTGCGGCGGGATGGCCGCGCTGATAGGGATTCAGAGCTTCATCAATATCAGCGTGGCAACATTGATCCTTCCCAATACGGGACTGTCGCTTCCCTTCGTAAGCTATGGACTGACTTCCGTTGTATGCTTTTTTATGGGGATCGGTTTCGTGCTGAATGTCGGCTTGCAGCCTAACAAATATCAGTAAGGAGAGGATCGATTATGAACATCGGACTGATCGCACACGATGCGAAGAAAAAACTGATGCAGAATTTTTGCATCGCTTACCGCGGCATATTGAGCAAACATGACCTGTATGCTACGGAGACAACAGGAAAGCTTGTGGAGAGTGTTACAAACCTCAGTATCCATAAATTCCTGCCGGGACCTCTCGGAGGAAAGCAGCAGCTTGGATCCCAGATCGAGCATAATAACATTGATCTGCTCATCTTTTTTCGGGATCCGCTTACCCCCCGCTCCCATGAACCGGACGTAAACGATATTGTAAAACTGTGCGATATGTATAATATTCCGATCGCAACCAATATTGCGACTGCGGAGGCACTTATACTTGCACTGGACAGGGGAGATTTAGACTGGCGTGAGATGTACAAATAATAAACGAATGGCATATAAAAAAAGACAGCGCAGGAGGCGCCGGCGTCAGACAGCGGCATTGTTCTGATGGCTGGCGCCGGCGCGGCAGGTGGTTTTTATCTCTGGGATCAATCCAGGGATTATATCGGTGAATACGAAAAGTCGTCTTACAATAAAGCGCTTTATCAGGGGGAACTGTTTGCCCGGGATTTGTGCGTAACATCGGAAGAGGTTTCTCTGAACGGATTCCAGCCTGACAGTTCACTTCACGCAGCTGGTCTGTTCAATCTGGGTGACGAGCAGGTTGCTTACGGATACAAACTGTTTGACCAGCTGTATCCAGCCAGCACTACAAAGACAATGACCGCCTATCTTGCGTTGAAATATGGAAATCCTGACGATGTGGTGACTGTGAGCGCTCATGCCACAGATTTTAATTGGGACGAGTCTGTTGCAGGGCTTGCCACAGGAGACAGCCTGACATTATATGATCTCATTTGCGGTCTGATGCTCTGCTCGGGAAATGACTGCGGGACAGCGATTGCAGAACATATTTCCGGAAGTGAAGAGGCGTTTGCCGAGTTGATGAACACTGAGGCTGCCAAGCTTGGGGCAACGGGAACACACTTTGTCAATCCTCACGGGCTTCATGATGAGAACCACTATACAACAGCTTATGACTTATATCTTATTTTCAATGCCGCCTGCAAGGATCAGCGTTTCATGGACATTATTTCCATGGATTCCTACGCTGCAGAGATCACTGGAGCTGACGGCAGTGTAAGGACGGCCTCCTGGGCTCCTACAAATTATTATTCAGCCGGGCTTGCAGCGCCGCCGGACGGAGTAAGCGTGATCGGAGGAAAAACCGGCACTACTGACCAGGCTGGAAATTGTGTGATCCTTTATGATGAAAATATGAACGGGACTCCATATATTTCCGTTATTATGGGCGCATCTGACAAAACAATTTTATATGATCAGATGAACCAATTATTTTCAGCAGGCATGACCGGAGCGTAAAACAAAGCCTTCCTTACTTCTGAAATTCAGAAGCAGGAAGGCTTTTCTGCATACGCCATAAATATTTTCTATACATAAGTTACTCTGACATTCCTCTGATCCTTCCGAAGAAACTGATCAGATACAGTCCGCACAGACCGACCACAGTATATACGATCCTCGACAGCCAGCTTAAATTTCCAAAAAGGAAGGCTACCAGATCGAATCGGAAGATGCCGACCAGCAGCCAGTTGATTGCGCCGATGATCACAAGTGTCAGGGCTGTGTAATCAAACCATTTCATGTTATTTCCTCCTTTACCATCTCAATATTTCTATTATTCCCGCAAATGGTGGAAATATACATCAAAAAATGATATACTGATTTAGTTATAGATCAGAGGAGGTGTTATCCGCATTGTCATCCGTGACACCAAAGGAAAATGGTTCCATTAACATAAAAAAATTCAAGGCAAGGAAAGAGATGAATCTGGGCATTTTCTTATTTGCAATCGTGTTCATCTATCTTGTTGTTACAGTTATCATGTATTTTACTGGTGACACGATCTCTGTATATGAAGTCCGTGAAGGGAGTATCGTAAACGACAATTCCTATACGGGGCTTA